>NZ_JAIXMK010000049.1:0-85031 GCF_020328095.1 Streptomyces sichuanensis | reverse complement strand
GGGCGGGCCCTTCTGGGGGCTGCATTATTTACGGCAACCGTCAGCTGTTCAGTGTGCTCCGAACGCCGCCGCAAATAACGCGTCACGCCCCCTGCCAGGGCCCGCCCCACCCCGGCCCCTCGCGCCGGTCGGTCAGGAGCCGTCCCGTCGTTGCCGCTCCTCCGGCGTGGCGGTCACCGCGACGTCCCTGTCCGCCCCCGGCAGCGAGCGCACCCGTACCGTGCCACGCTCTCCCGGTCGTACAGTCGCCTTGTCCGGTCGTGCCGGGCCCTCGACCCGGATCCGCCATCCCTGTGGCGTCGGCGGCAGCGACAGTTCCGTCACGCCCGGGCGGCGGCCCGGCACGTACGCCAGACGGTACGCCGGCGCCCCCGTCTCGGCACGGACCCTCCCCGCCACCGCGACGGCGTACGGGCGTGCCGTGCGTTCCTTGTTCTTCCGGAAGCGGGTGCCGTCCTTCTCCATCGCGCAGTAGCCGCCCCCGTAGCACCACTGCCAGCTCGCCCAGCCCGAGGAGTACCGGGCGGTGGAGGCGAGCGTCTCCTCGTAGAAGCGGGCCATGTTCGGCAGCGAGCTGTCGAGCGGGCCCCACTCGCCGACCACCACCGGCACGCGTTCGCGGCGGGGGTAGTGGACGATCGCCGCCTCGTACGCCTGGAGCCAGCCGGACGCCGGGTCGTAGTCCCGGCCCGCCTCCATCGCGGCGTTGTAGAAGTGCGGGGCGTAGACGACCTTGGGGTCCCCGATCCGGCCCAGGCCCGTGGGCCTGCCCTCGCCCGCGGCGGGGGTCGGCTCGACGAAGAGCCAGTGGCGGCGGTCGACGCGGCGGATCGCCTCGGCGATGCGCTGGTACATCGGGGTGATCTGCGTGGCCTCGATGCGGCGCGCGGCCGCGAACATGTCCTCGCCGGGCCGCATGCGGCCCATCGGCTCGTTGATCAGGTCGTAGCCGAACACCGCCGGATGGTGGGCGAGGCGGCCCGCCAGGACCTGCCACATGCGGGCCTGGGCGCGGCGCAGGTCCGCGTCCTCGTAGAGGTGCTCGAACGCGGCCTGCACGGCGGGCTCGAAGTATTCGGCGAACCAGTCGTCCGGATGCGGGGTGTACGGGAGGCCGTCGGTGCGGGTCGCCCAGGCCGGGATGCCCCGGTGGCTGCCGAAGGCCGGCCCGTAGATGTCCTGGTGGGTGTCGATCACCACGCGGATGCGGTGGCGCTGCGCCCAGTCGAGGATCCGTTCGATGCGGCGGAGGTAGCGCTCGCTGTAGTGGCCGGGGCGGGGTTCGAGGTCGTCCCAGAAGACCGCCAGGCGGGCGAAGTTGAAGCCGTTGGCCGACAGGTCACTCAGGGAGCGTTCGGTGATGTCCGCCAGGGCGTCCTCGCCCCGGTGGTCCTTGTCGGCGAGGTTCCAGCCGCGGAGGGTGAGAATGCGGCCGCTCTCGTCGGTGAGCCGGGGGATGCCGGGGTCCGTGCGGGCGGTGGCCCCGCTCGCCGGAACGAGCAGGGCCAGCAGGGTGGTTACGGCGAGGAACGCCGCCGTGTGCGAGCGTCTCTTCGGCATCCGTCGTTCATACCGTCAGCACCACCTTGCCGAACAGGTCGCCGGTGGACATCTTTTCGAAGCCCTCACGTGCCCGGTCGAGGGGTAGCACGGAGTCGATCAGCGGGCGCACCCCCGTGGTCGCGCAGAGGGCGAGGAGGTCCGCCAGCTCCTCCTTGGTGCCCATCGTCGAGCCGACGACCTTGAGTTCGAGGAAGAAGATGCGGGTCAGCTCGGCGGCCGCGGGGCTGTCGCCGCTGGTCGCACCGGAGATGACGAGGGTGCCGCCGGGCTTGAGGGACTTCACCGAGTGCGACCAGGTGGCCGCGCCGACGGTCTCGATGACGGCGTCCACGCGGTGCGGCAGCCGGGCGCCCGGCTCGAACGCCGCCTCGGCGCCCAGTTCGACGGCGCGCTTGCGCTTGGCCTCGTCGCGGCTGGTCGCGAAGATCCGCAGGCCGGCGGCGGCGCCCAGCACGATCGCGGCCGTGGCCACGCCGCCGCCGGCGCCCTGGACGAGGACGCTCTGGCCGGGGCGCACGCCCGCGTTGGTGAACAGCATCCGGTAGGCGGTCAGCCAGGCGGTGGGCAGGCAGGCGGCCTCCTCGAAGGACAGCTCCTTCGGCTTGGGCAGCACGTTCCAGGTGGGTACGGAGACCCGCTCGGCGAACGTGCCCTGGTAGCGCTCGGTGAGGATCGACCGGGGTTCGCCGGGGCCCACGCCGTGGCCGGTCTGGCCGATGACGGAATGGATGACGACCTCGTTGCCGTTCTCGTCGGTGCCGGCGGCGTCGCAGCCGAGGATCATCGGCAGCGCCTTCTCGCTGATCCCCACGCCGCGCAGCGTCCACAGGTCGTGGTGGTTGAGGGAGGCGGCCTTGACGTTGACGGTCGTCCAGCCGGGCCGCGCCTCGGGTTCGGGGCGTTCGCCCAGTTCGAGGCCGTTCAACGGCTGGTCACGGTCGATGCGTGCGGCGTAGGCGGCGAACATGTGCCGAACCTAGCCCCGGGGGACGGGGGAGGGAACCTCGCAACGGTGTGACACGCGCCGCGTCCGTCCAGTGGCTCCTGCTGCAACGGCCGTAACCGGCGCGGAGCGCGTCCGTCCTCGTTGACCGGGCCGACCGAGGGCCGGTTGGCTTCGCTTCTGTCCGTACCTGACTGTTCGTGAGGGGGAGGAATGCGCTATCTCAGACGGGCCGCCCTGGTGGCGGTGGTGGGCAGCTGCGTCATGGCCGCGCCGGCGGTGGCGGCGCCGCGTACCGAGCGGGTGAGCGTTTCCGCCGGCGGGACGCAGAGCGCCGCCGAGACCGCGGACGCACAGCTCAGCGGGGACGGGCGCTTCGTCGTCCTCCACTCCACGGCCACCGATCTGGTGCCGGGCACCACGGCCCCGCAACGCCGCATCTACGTCAAGGAGCTGCGGACCGGAAAGATCGAACTGGTCAGCGTGGCCTCGGACGGCACGCAGGCCGACGGGCCGTCGTGGTCGTCCTCGGTCAGCGCCGACGGGCGGTACGTCGTCTTCGACTCCGAGGCGACCAACCTGGCCCCCGGCCGCAACCCCGGGGGGTACGGGGACGTCTTCGTGCGCGACCGGCACACCGGCCGCACCGAGGTCCTCGTCGAGAACAAGGGCACGCAGCCGGCCCACAGTTCCTCCCCCTCCATCAGTGCCGACGGGCGGTACGTGGCCTTCGCCTCCAACCGCAGCGATCTGGTGCCCGGGGACACCAACGACACCACCGACGTCTTCGTGCGCGACCGCCTCAAGGGCACGACCGAGCGGGTGAGCGTCACCAGCGACGGCGCCCAGGGCGACGGCTTCTCCGTCTCGCCCGTGATCAGCGCGGACGGGAGCACGGTGGGGTTCAGGAGCCTGGCCCAGCTGGCGCCCGAGCCGCCCGGAGAACGGGCCGGGCTGCGCAAGCCGCAGGCCCGTACCTTCTACGCGCACGACCTGCGCACCGGCCGCACCCAGCTGGCCGCCCAGCGGCTCGACGGAGGGCCCGCCGCGGTGCTGGGCACGCAGGCCCTGAGCCCCGACGGGCGGTACGCGCTGTTCTCGTCCGCCTCCGCGGGCGTCGTCGCGGGCGACACCAACGGCAAGGCCGACGCGTTCGCGAAGGACCTGCGCACCGGCGTCACCCGGCGCCTGAGCCTGGCCGCCGACGGTTCACAGGCCGACGGCGCATCCGGCGACGCGGTCATCGGCGCCGACAACCGGCGGGTCTTCTTCACCTCCGATGCCACCAACCTGGTGCCCGGCGACACCAACGGCGCCTCGGACGTCTTCGCCCGCGACCTGCTGACCGGTGCGGTCGAGCGGGTCAGCCTCGCGCACGACGGGTCCCAGGGCAACGGCCGCTCGGCCGGCCCGGTCACCGACCTGGCCGGGCGGGCCCTCGTCTTCACCAGCGCCGCGGACAACCTCGTCCCCGGCGACACCAACGCGGTGCACGACGCGTTCGTACGGCATCTGAAGTGACCGCGGACCAGGGGGAACCATGCGTCATGGCATACGCGCCACCGTGCTCACGGTGGTGCTGGGCAGCTGCGCGGCGGTGATCCCGGCCGCCTCGGCGGCACAGGACGGCGGGCCGCGGCCGCGCCTGGAACGACTGGGCGTCGCCGCGGACGGCAGACCGGGGAACGGACCCTCGTCCGACGTCTCCGTCAGCAGCAACGGCCGTTTCGCCGTCTTCGTCTCCCACGCGTCGAACCTGGTGCCCGGCGACACCAACGGCACCGCCGACGTCTTCGTCAGGGACCTGCGGCGGGGAACGATCGAGCGCGTCAGCGTCGCCGGCGACGGCCGGCAGGCCGACCGGGAGTCCGGCTCCCCGTCCGTCAGCGACGACGGACGCTACGTGATCTTCGAGTCGAGCGCCGGCACCCTCGCGCCGGGCAGCACACCCGGGCAGCCGAACATCTTCGTCCGGGACCGGGCGACGCGGCGCACCACGGTACTGGTGAAGGAGGACAAAAAGCAGCCCACCGCCCAGGTCCACGCGCCGTCCGTCAGCGCCGACGGCCGCTACGTGGCCTTCCTGTCCAACCGCACCGATCTGGTCCCCGGCGACACCAACGCGATGACGGACGCGTTCGTCGCCGACCGTCGCACGGGCACGATCAAGCGGGTGAGCGTGGGCAGCGACGGCAGTCAGGCCCGGCTCTTCTCGGAGTCACCGGTGATCAGCGCGGACGGCGGCACGGTCGGCTTCATGAACGCGGGCAGCACGCTCGGCGAGAAGAGCGCCCCCGCGGCGGCACTGGGGCCGCGGCCCCGCTACTTCTACGTCCACGACGTCCGCACCGGGCGCACCGCGAAGGCCGCCACGCTGCCCGACGGCTCCGGCGCCGGCGTGGACGACATCGGGCTGAGCCCCGACGGACGCTTCGCGCTGTTCTCCTCGCGGGACGCGCAGATCGTGCCGGGCGACACCAACCGGAAGGCGGACGTCTTCGCCAAGGACCTGCGCTCCGGCGCCACCCGGCGCATCAGCCTCGCCACGGACGGTTCCCAGGCCGACGGCGCGTCCCGGGGGGCGGTCATGAGTGCGGACCACCGCCGGGTGTTCTTCACCTCGGACGCGTCCGGCCTGGTGCCGGGCGACACGAACGACAGGAGCGACGTCTTCGCGCGCGACCTGCTCACGGGCGCGGTCGAGCGGCTCGGCGTCCGGGCCGACGGCTCGCAGAGCACGGCCGGGGACGCGCGCGGGGTCCGGGCGGACGCCGCGGGGCGCACCGTCGTCTTCGAGGCTCCGGGAGACCTGACGCCCGGCGGCACGCCGGAGCAGACCGAGGTCTATGTGCGCCGTCGGGCCTGAAAGCCGTGCGGGGCCGGACCGCGGACGGTCCGGCCCCGCACGGGGTGGTCGCGGCTCAGCAGCGCGCGACGCCCTCCGCCCGCGCGGCGGCGGCGACGGCCGCCGTCACCGCGGGGGCGACCCGCTCGTCGAACGGCGAGGGGATCACGCACTCGGCGCTCAGCTCATCGGCCACCACGGCGGCGAGCGCCTCGGCGGCGGCGAGCTTCATGCCCTCCGTGATGCGCGAGGCGCGCACCTGCAGGGCGCCGGCGAAGATGCCGGGGAAGGCGAGCACGTTGTTGATCTGGTTCGGGTAGTCGCTGCGGCCGGTGGCCACCACGGCCGCGTACTTGTGGGCGACGTCCGGGTGGATCTCCGGGGTCGGGTTGGCCATGGCGAAGATCAGTGCGTTCTTCGCCATGGCGGCCACCGCCGGCTCCGGGACCGTGCCGCCGGAGACGCCGATGAAGACGTCCGCGCCGTCCAGTGCGGACTCCAAGGTGCCCGAGAGCCCGGCCTTGTTGGTGAAGCCCGCGAGCTCCCGCTTGACCTCGGTGAGGTCCTCGCGGTCCGGGGAGACGATGCCCTTGCGGTCGCAGACGGCCACGTCGCCGATGCCCGCTTCCACCAGGATCCGGGCGATGGCGACACCGGCGGCGCCCGCGCCCGAGATCACGGCGCGCAGCTCGCCGAGCGTGCGGTCCGTCAGCCGGGCGGCGTTGCGCAGCGCGGCGAGGGTGACCACGGCGGTGCCGTGCTGGTCGTCGTGGAAGACCGGGATGTCCAGGCGCTCCTGGAGCCTGCGCTCCACCTCGAAGCACCGGGGGGCCGAGATGTCCTCCAGGTTGATGCCGCCGAACGACGGCGCGAGGCGGGCGACGGTCTCGACGATCTCGTCGACCCCGCGGCAGTCCAGCGCGATCGGCACGGCGTCGACGCCGCCGAACTGCTTGAAGAGGATCGCCTTGCCCTCCATCACGGGCAGCGACGCTTCCGGCCCGATGTCGCCGAGCCCGAGCACGGCGCTGCCGTCCGTCACGACGGCGACGACCTGGGACTTCCAGGTGTAGTCGTGGACGAGCTCGGGCCGTTCGGCGATGGCGCTGCACACCTTGGCAACACCCGGTGTGTAGGCGAGGGACAAGTCGTCCCTGTCCCGCACGGGCACCGTCGCCCGAATCTCCATCTTGCCGCCCCGGTGCAGCGCAAAGGCCGGATCGAAGAACTCATTCTGAGCTCCGTCGTCCGCACCGTTGTCGCTGCGAGGATTCACGATCTCCGCTGCCACTTTTGTTGACCCCTTTGTCGTCTTGCTGCGTCGAGGGTAGCCGCCCCTGGGTTAGCGGAGCGGGTCGGGCACCGTGTCCGCGTCCCGGAGGGCGGATGAGCCGCCGCGGGGTGCAGTACGGACACCGGGCGCGCCGCACACACGCGCCCTGAGCCCCGGGTGAGGGGTGTAACTGGTCTTTCTACCGGAAGACCGCTACGGCCGACGAGTGAGATACGGCTCGGTGTGGCACGGCTCCCCCACCCGATCACGGCCGGAACGTGTCAACTGGTGACGGATACGGCGAGGTGTCCGAGGAGTGAGACGGCGCGGGCGTGACCTGCGTCTCGCAATCAGAAGCTGCCCAGAAGAGACACGGGCGGCGAAAGGGTGTGAACCATGCTCTACCGCTTGGCGATCACCCGTTATCCGATTTTGACATGGCTGGCCCCCCGAATGGGGCAGTCCGGATGGCAAGATGCGCAGACCGCACGAGGTCGCGACGCACGAGGAAGTGTGCTGCGGCTTCGGCCGTGTATTGCGTGATTGCAGCGTTACCAGTCGGATATCCCCCCTCACCCGCAGGAGGAACCAGCAATGACCGCAAGCACCACCCCCCGCCCGACCGCCGCCAGGAGTCGTTTGGCCGCGGCCGGCGCGATCGCGGTCGCCGGCACCCTGCTGCTGACCGGCTGTGGCGACCAGCGCGACAAGACGACGACCGGCAATGGCGCCGAGTCGGCCAGGGGCTCGGACGCGCCCCTGTACGGCAAGCTGCCGAAGAGGATCCAGGACTCCAAGCTCCTCAAGGTCGGCTCCGACATCGCCTACCCGCCCGTCGAATTCAAGAAGGACGGCAAGACCGTCGGCATCGACCCCGACATCGCCGCCGCCCTGGGCAAGCAGCTCGGCGTGAAGGTCGAGTTCAACAACGGCACCTTCGACGCCCTGCTGACCGGCCTGCGCTCCAAGCGGTACGACATCGCCATGTCCGCGATGACCGACACCAAGGACCGCCAGGAGGGCATCGACCCCAAGACCAAGAAGAAGGTCGCGGAGGGCGTCGACTTCGTCGACTACTTCAACGCCGGTGTGTCGATCTACACCAAGAAGGGCGACACCAAGGACATCAAGGGCTGGGAGGACCTCTGCGGCAAGAAGATCGCGGTGCAGCGCGGCACGGTCTCCCACGACCTGGCCAAGTCCCAGTCCGAGAAGTGCGAGAAGGACGAGAAGGACGCGATCGGCATCGAGGCGTTCGACACCGACCTTGAGGCGCAGACCCGGCTGAAGGCCGGCGGCGTCGACGCCGTCTCCAGCGACTTCCCCGTCGCGGCCTACGCGGTGAAGACCTCCGGTGGCGGCAACGACTTCGAGACGGTCGGCGAGCAGGTGGAGGCCGCTCCGTACGGCATCGCCGTCGCGAAGGACAACGCCCAGCTGCGGGACGCCCTCAAGGAGGCTCTCGAAGCGATCATCAAGAACGGTGAGTACGAGAAGGTCGTCAAGACCTGGGGCGTCGACGCCGGCGCCGTCAAGGAAGCCAAGATCAACGGCGGCTCCTGACCCCGCTCGTCCCCTGTCCTCGTACGGAACGCCCTGAAAGGCATCACCCGTGACTGCTTCCCCCGACAAGCCCGACAAGCCGGAGCCCGAGAAGGAGCCCGAGGTCGGCGCGAAGGACACCGGCGCGCCGGAGGCCGAGAAGGCCGCCGAGGCCGGCAAGAAGGCGGCCTCCGAGCCGGAGGCCGCTGAGCCGGCCAAGCCCGCCGAGCCCGCGGAGACCAAGGCCGAGGCGGAGTCCAAGGACACCGAGGCCAAGGACGAGGCCAAGGATGCCGAGCCCAAGGCCGGCGCCGAGGGCGACGCCGCGGCGGACGAGCCCTCCGGCGAGGAGGCTCCCGCCCCGTCCGGCAAGAAGGTGTCCACCGAGAAGGCCGCCGGGAAGGCGACCGGGAAGGCCGCCGCCTCGGCGGACGCCGCCGACCCGGAGCCCGCCGGCAAGCCGGCCGGCCGCACGACGGTCACCGCGCCCGAGGCGATCAAGGCCATCCCGGTCCGGCACTACGGCCGCTGGATCTCCGCCGTCCTCGTCGTGGCGCTGCTGGGGCTGCTGGTGAACGCGTTCGCCACGGCGAACGTCCACTACAGCACCATCCCGGACTACCTCTTCGACTCCACGGTCATCTCCGGTCTCGGCAAGACCGTGCTGATCTCGCTGCTGGCGATGCTGCTGGGCCTCGTCCTCGGCATCCTGCTGGCCGTGATGCGGCTGTCGAAGAACCCGGTGACCTCGTCGGTCTCCTGGCTCTACATCTGGTTCTTCCGGGGCACCCCGGTCTACGTCCAGCTGCTGCTGTGGTTCAACCTCGCGCTGATCTTCCCGTACATCAACCTCGGCCCGATCTACCGGGACGAGATGAGCGACTTCATGACCCCCTTCATGGCCGCGCTGCTCGGCCTGGGGCTCAACGAGGCCGCCTACATGTCGGAGATCGTCCGGGCCGGCATCCAGTCGGTCGACGAGGGCCAGACCGAGGCGTCGCACGCGCTGGGCATGAGCCAGGCCAAGACGCTGCGCCGGATCGTGCTGCCGCAGGCCATGCGCGTGATCGTGCCGCCCACCGGCAACGAGTTCATCAACATGCTGAAGACCTCGTCGCTGGCGGCGAGCGCGGCCCAGTACCTCGAACTGCTGCGCTCCACCTCCGACATCGGCCAGACCACCGGCGCCACCGTCGAGATGCTCTTCCTGGCCGCCACCTGGTACCTGATCCTCACCAGCGTCTTCAGCGTCGGCCAGTTCTACCTGGAGCGGCACTACGCCCGTGGCTCGCTGCGCACGCTGCCGCTCACCCCGTGGCAGAAGATCAAGGCGAACCTGTCCTCCTTCAGCAACCGTTCCAAGGGAGGCGTCACCGCATGAACGCCATGGTGAAGGCCGAGGGCGTCCACAAGTCCTACGGCGCCGTGCAGGTCCTCAAGGGCATCGACCTGGAGGTCGCCCCCCGCGAGGTGTTCTGCCTCATCGGCCCCTCCGGTTCCGGCAAGTCCACGTTCCTGCGGTGCATCAACCACCTGGAGCAGATCAACGCCGGCCGGCTCTACGTGGACGGCCAGCTGGTCGGCTACCGGGAGCAGGGCAACAAGCTCTACGAGCTCAAGGACAGCGAGGTGGCGCGCAACCGCCGGGACATCGGCATGGTGTTCCAGCGCTTCAACCTCTTCCCGCACATGACGGCGCTCGGCAACGTCATGGAGGCGCCGGTCCAGGTCAAGGGCGAGACCAAGGCGGTCGCCCGGGAGCGGGCGATGAAGCTGCTGGACCGCGTCGGCCTCGCCGACAAGGCCGGCAACTACCCCTCCCAGCTCTCCGGCGGTCAGCAGCAGCGGGTCGCCATCGCCCGGGCGCTGGCGATGGAGCCGAAGCTGATGCTCTTCGACGAGCCGACGTCGGCGCTGGACCCGGAGCTGGTGGGCGACGTCCTGGACGTCATGCGCGGCCTCGCCGAGGACGGCATGACGATGATCGTGGTGACCCACGAGATGGGCTTCGCCCGCGAGGTGGGCGACTCGGTCGTCTTCATGGACCAGGGCGTCGTGGTCGAGTCGGGCCACCCCCGCGAGGTGCTGACCAACCCGCAGCACGAGCGGACGAAGTCCTTCCTGTCGAAGGTGCTCTGACCGGACCCCGCGAGCACGCAACGCAGCGCGGGGGTACGGGCCGGACGGCCCGTACCCCCGCGCTGTGCGTTCAGTCGGTGTGGATGTGGTCGTCGTAGCGGCCCGGTCACCGCACCACTCATTTGCAGCAAACTGCCAGCCTCTGTAATACCCTCGAATCGAGAAGGGCCATTACTGTCCCTTAGCTGCGAAATTCGCCCTCCGGACAAGGACCGAAAGTGGAACTGGCCTCTTACTCGGACTTCGCCGTGCGGCTGGTCAACACCGAGCAGCCGGCCCGGGGAATCGACACGCTCACCTCGCTGGACGCCGTGCGCGAGCTCTTCGGCCCCGCGTCCCAGTCCGCGCGCCGGCTGACCGACGGCGACCTGACCCGGCTGCGCTCGGTCCGGGGCCGGCTGCGCGCGGTCTTCGAGGCGGCGGCCGAGGGCGACGAGACGCGGGCGGTGGACCTGCTCAACGCACTGCTGATGGAGTTCCCGGTCAGCCCGCAGATCTCCGGGCACGAGTACCGGGACGAGGACGGCCGCCCCAAGTGGCACATGCACATCGCCGACCACGCGGCCAACGCGGGCGCCACCTACACCGCGACCGCGAGCATGGGTCTGGCCGTCCACCTCACGGAGTACGGCGTGGACCGCCTGGGCATCTGCCAGGCCACGCCCTGCCGCAACGCCTACCTGGACACCTCGACCAACCGCTCCCGGCGCTACTGCTCCGACCGCTGCGCCACCCGCGCCAACGTCGCCGCCTACCGGGCGCGCAAGCGCCTGGAGAGCGGCCGTCCCGAGGAGCCGGCGGACCGCGCCGGCGAGCGCAGCGGCCGTACGGCCGAGGCCACCCACGACAGCAGCGCCCCCGGGGAGCGCTGACCCGCCTGCGGGGGCCGGCGCAGCCGCACCCAGGCCCGGGCGACCACGAACTCGTCCGGCACCGTCCCGAACTCCCGGCTGTCGTTCTCCACCAGCGGGTTGTCGCCGGTCACCCACCAGCCGCCCTCGCGCCGTTCCACGGCCCGCTTGACGATCAGCAGGTCCTGCCGGAACGGGTGCCGCATGACGACCACGTCACCCGGACGCACCACCGCCCCGTACCGCACGACCAGCTGGTCGCCCGGGTTCAGCGTCGGGACCATGGACGGGTTGTAGACCTCGGCGAGCCCGATCCGCAGCAGTCCGCGGCGCTCGCGGTCCACCTCTTGCCCGCGCTCGTCCAGCTGCTCCTGCACCACGGCACCTCCGCGTCCGTATCCTCCATCAGTCCCAGACTGACACTGGACTTTTGCCCTGGGCCCCCCGGGGCACTCGGGAAAAGCCTTCCCGCACCGAGTAATCTCGCACCTGAGAAGACGATCACGAGGAAGGACAGCATCCATGCTTTCCCGACTGTTCGCCCCCAAGGTGAAGGTCAGCGCCCACTGCGACCTGCCCTGCGGCGTGTACGACCCGGCCCAGGCCCGCATCGAGGCGGAGTCGGTCAAGGCGGTCCAGGAGAAGTACCTGGCCAACGAGGACCCCCATTTCCGCGCCCGCGCCACCGTCATCAAGGAGCAGCGCGCCGAGCTCGCCAAGCACCACGTCTCGGTGCTGTGGAGCGACTACTTCAAGCCCCCGCACTTCGAGAAGTACCCCCAGCTGCACCAGCTGGTCAACGACACCCTCAAGGCCCTGAGCACCGCGAAGGCGTCGACGGACCCGAAGACGGGTGAGAAGGCGCTGGAGCTCATCGCCGAGATCGACCGCATCTTCTGGGAGACCAAGAAGGCGTGACGCCCGCGTGCCCGGGCCTCCGGCGGACCGTACGGGTCCGCCGGAGGCCCGGGCACGGTGCGTTCAGGAGTGGGGGGCCGCCTCGCCGGGTTGCCGGACGGTGGTCTCCATCAGCAGCTGCGTGCCGTCCTCCGAGAGGACGAGCGTCACGGCCGCGGCGCCCAGGCGGCCGGTGCTCGCGGCGTGGGTGCCGCCGCACGCGAAGCGCAGCGCCCCCTCGCCCTCGCCGACGCACATCCAGCGGCGGTCGGTCACTCCCGGCCCCTCCGTGACGATCCGCACCGGGACGTCCCCGGCGATCCATTCCCCGACGCGCGCGGTGACCTGCTCCTCGATCCGCGGGAGCTCCTCCGCCAGCCCCTCGGTGGTGAATCCCTTGCGGCGCAGCGACTTGCCCAGGCGGTAGGTGTCCCGGCTGCCGTAGGGGAGGATGCGCGAGGTGACGAGCGCCGCCCCGTCGAAGTCCGGGACGCCGGCGACGTCCGCGGCGGTCTCCTTGCGCCAGCGGCCGGCCACGGCCTCGTTGAGGGCCAGCGACGCCAGGTGGCAGGCGGTGTGCCCGGCGGACAGGGCGTGGCGGTGCGGGGCGTCCACGGTGAGCTCGCAGGGCTCGCCGACCGCGGCGAGGTCGAAGTCCTCGACCATGTGCAGCACCAGCCACCGCCAGCCCTCGGCGCCGCGGCGCACGGGGATGTCACCGCCCACGCGCAGGGTGCCCGCGCCGGGCCCGTCGGCCTCGACGGCGCCGATCAGGCAGTCGACGACGGCGTGGTGCCCGCCCGCGACGGTGATCGAGCCCCGGTCGGCGGGGTGGTCCGGCCAGGTGTGGTCCACCGGGTGGAAGGGCGTCCGCCCGGTGATGACGGCCGTGCGCCCGTCCACCGGGACGGCCGCCAGGACCGTCGAGGTGCCGTGCACGGCCCCGCCGGGGAAGGTGACGTGCGTGGGGGCGCCCGGTGCGGCGGGGGCGTGCCCCGCTTGCCTCACGTCCCCTGCAGGCCCTGCGTGCTGCTGCATGTGCGGCTCACGTCCGTTTCCTTGCCGGTGATCAATCCGGGCAGCGTAACGGGAGGCGAAGTGCCGGTCGTCGGTGGGGCGTTCACAGGCTCTGCGCGCGCACGGGCGCTCCGGTGAGACCGGCGCCTGACAAAAGTCATGCCGATCTGCTGACGGTCCTCTCTGCCGCCGGCCGCGCCCGGTGCGCGAGCCTTCAGGGGCCGGGTAGGGCACCCGGCCCTGTGGACGAAGGACCCGACCATGCAGACGGCCGTACGCACCGAGGCCCCCACCGCTCCGGCCCCCGTGGCACCCGGCGCCGGCATCAGCCGGCGCCGTGCGCTGGCGGAGAGCCTGGCGCCGCTGGTCGTCGACGCCCTGATCCCGCTGGCCGCCTACTACGCGCTCACCGACGGCTTCGGCATGGGCACCCTGGCCGCCCTGGCCTGGAGCAGCGCCCTCCCCGCCGCCCGTACGGTGTGGGGCCTGGCCGTCCACCGCCGTCTCAACGGCCTCGCGGCGCTCATCCTCGCCGTCAACGCCGTGGGGCTGGTGCTCAGCACGGTCACCGGTGACGTCCGGCTGATGCTCGCCAAGGAGAGCGCGGGCAGCGGCGTCGTCGGCCTCGTGGTGCTGGGCTCCGTCCTGGCCGGACGCCCGCTGATGACGGCCGCCCTGCGCCCGTGGGTCACCAAGGGCGCTCCCGCCGGGCAGGCGGCCTGGGACCGGCTCGTTGCCGCTTCGCCCCGCTTCCGCCGCGCCGAGCGGACGTTCTCCGTGGTCTGGGGCGGTGCGCTGCTGGCCGAGGCCGTCGCCCGCGTCGTGGGCGTCTACACCCTGCCGACGGACACGATGGTGTGGCTCGGCAATGTGATCCTGGGCGTCGCCGTGCTCCTGGCCATGCTGGTCGCGGGCGGGCTGGCCGTCGACCCGATGGAGAAGATGGTCGCGGCGGAGGCCGCCACGCCCGGCGCGTCCTGAGTGGTCCGGCCCGCCCGGGCGGTCCGGGTCACCCGGACCGTGACGTGCCCGAGGACGGCTTGGGCGTCCCCCCGGCCTTGCGGCCCAGGGGGACGTACCACGTCTTCCCGTCCCGTTCGAGCGCCAGGCTCTCCCGGTGGTCGCGGCCCCGGCCGTCCGTGGCGGTGATGGCGACGTCCGCGAAGTCGGGGCCGAACTCGTGGGTGACGTCCATGCCGGTGACCTTCAGCCCCTGCCCGCCCCGCTCGGTGACGATGCCGCGGGCGTCCTCGCGGGCCCCCTCCCGGCCGGGCCGGGCCAGGGCCGCCAGGGCGTCCGCGTCACGGGCGTTGAGGGCGTCGACGTAGGCGGTGGCGGTCTCCCGCTCCGTCCTCGCCCGCCCCGGGGAGTCGCCGTCACAGCCGGCCAGCGCCAGCACGAGCGCGAGCGCGGTGCCGAGCACGGCGACGCCATGACGTGTTCCCATGCGTACCCCCAGGGGCGGGTGAGGTGTCCGGATCAGGTGCGGTGCGCGTAGTACCAGGCGTCGGGACGCTTGGCGATCAGGTTGCTCAGCTTCCGGTTGTGCGTGTTACCGGTGTGGTACGTGAGGTAGCGCTCGGTGCGGGTGATCGCCGTGACGATCATGCTGTGGTCGATGTTGTTGTTGGGGCGCGGGCCCCAGTCGGCCTGCAGCACGTCCGCGGTGCCGAGGGCCCAGATGTTGCGCAGCGGCTTGGTGCGCTTGGAGTGCACCTGGGCGAAGAAGTACCAGTTCTCGGCGCCGGCCCAGGTGTAGCTGGTCCACGGCCGGGGGCCGTAGAACCACTTGCTGTTCTTCGTGCGGTCCAGGAGCGACCCGCCCACCGGCTTCCAGCCCCCGGCGTACATGGCCTGGGAGATGAAGTTGGTGCAGTCGTTGCCGTAGGTGCGGTAGTCGTCGTTGGGGTGCTTCCAGTACTTGTTCGCGTAGGCGACCATCTTGGAGTAGTTGTACGACGCCGCCGCCTTCACCGGCGCCTGGTCCGCCGGGCGGGCCAGCGAGGCCCGGACGGCGGGCGCGCCCTTGTCCTCCGAGTCGGGCTCCGTGGGGCCCTCGGCCGGTGTGTCCAGGTAGGTGGTGACGTCGCCGGTGCCCAGGTCGGGCCGGTCCGCGGCGAGGAGCCAGCGGCCCGCGGCGTCACGCGTGAAGGTGAGGGTGTGCTCGACCGCGTACTCCTCGGCGTCCGGTTCGCCGGGCTTGACGTCCGGGTAGAGGAGCCGGGTGTCCTCGGTGAGCCGGACGGTGGCGGTGCCGCCCGCCACGGTGGCCTCGCCCGGGGTGAGTTTCACCTCGGCGCGCGTGTAGCCGCCGCTGGCCTTCTCGTACGCGCGGCCCTGGGCGGCCAGTTGCCGGAACTCCGTGGCGAGGCGGCTGCCCAGTTCGGCGGTCGCGGCCTGGGGCGGCTCGGGCGCGAGCGCGGTGCGGCCGGTGGCCGTCACGGTGTCGGCGCGCCGCTGGAGGTAGTTCTCGGCGATCTTGTGCAGGGCGGCGGTGTCGGCGGCCGGCAGCGGGGCGGGCGCGGCCCCGGCCGGGGCGTCCGCCGCCAGGGCCGCGGGCGCCGCTCCGAGCCCCAGGGCGGCGACGACCACCGCGCAGGCGGCACGATGCATCGTGGTTCTCATTCGCATGGATTCCCCCATGAAGTGGCGAACGATCAGCTCCACCGTCCCCCGGTACGTCGCATTCAGCAGGGGCTGCAGTTGCGTCATGGCCGAAAACGCATCCATGTTGGCCAACTGGCGTACGCCACACATCAGTTCGCCCAGCGACCTCCCCTCTTGAGCGGACGAGGACGGCCCGCCTCGGCCCGTACCGTCCCGGCCCGGTCATCCGCGCGTAAGGCGTGCGTCGCCGTCCGGCCACCACCGGTCGTGAGCATGCCACTCATGACGCAAACGATCAGGGCGCGCCGCGCCGCCGCGGCCGTCGTGGCCGCCACCGCACTGACCCTCGTGGGCACGGCCGCCGCCCCCGCCGGTGCGGCCACCCGGACCAGCGGCACCGCCGGCCTCAAGGGCGTCGACTACGACACCTGGCAGCGCGACGTCCGGACGGCCGTGGACGCGGCGATGCCGTACATCACCGAGCGCACCGCCGGCGCACACGGGCGGAAGCAGGCCGTCGTCCTCGACATCGACAACAGCTCGCTGGAGACGGACTTCCACTGGACGACGTTCCCCACCCCCGCGATCAAGCCCGTCCTCGACCTGGCGCGGTACGCGCACGCCCGGGGCGCCGCGGTCTTCTTCGTCACCGCCCGCCCCGGAATCCTCGACGGGGTCACCGAGTGGAACCTGCGCCAGGCCGGCTATCCCGTCAGCGGCCTGTACGTACGCCACCTGCCCGACCTGTTCCGGGACGTGAGCACGTACAAGACCGCCAAGCGGACGGAGATCGAGGCGCAGGGCTACACGATCATCGCCAACATCGGGAACAACACCACCGACCTGGCCGGCGGACACGCCGAGCGGACCGTCAAGCTGCCGGACTACGACGGCAAGCTGTCCTGACCCCCGGCGCCGCGTTCACTGCCTCCGTGACCGGAAACGTTCGAGCGCGACGATGCCCAGGGCGGCGAGCCCGATCTGGATGATCCACACGACCCAGAAGAGGCCCCTGTGGTCGTACAGGCCGAGCAGGTGCCCCACCCACGCACCCAGGAACGCCGCCAGCAGACCGACCAGGACCGTTGCGAGCACGCCGATGTGCTGACGTCCCGGAACGACCAGCCGGCCCAGGAGACCGATGATCGCCCCGATCACGATCGCACTGATAACTCCTGAGATTTCCATGCCCTCCCCCTTGTGACCGATTCCTGTCGATAGAGCTGCCCAGCGGCGGGTGCGTGCATGTCACGCGTGGCGCCCCTCCGGCGGTGCCTAGACTGGGGCCTTCCCGGGCGTAGGGACGCCCGACGGGGACGGGAGAGCGACAGTGACGGCAGGCGTCGGGAGCTTCGAGAGTTTCGAAGAGCCCTTCGACGGCTCGTGCGACCCTTCGGCCGAGGTCCTGGCCGAGGCGGCCGCCGCCTTCGGCCTGCTCGCCTCCTCCGCCCGGCTGCACCTTGTCTGGGCCCTGGCCCAGGGCGAGAGCGACGTGAGCGGACTCGCCGAGCGGGTGGGCGGCGCGCTCCCCGCGATCAGCCAGCACCTGGCCAAGCTGAAGCTCGCGGGGCTGGTGCGGTCCCGGCGCGAGGGGCGCCGGGTGGTGTACCTGGTGGACGACCCCGACGTGGTGACCATCGTCCGGCTCATGGTCGGCCAGCTCGCCGACCGCCGGTCGGACGCCGGACGGGGCGCCGGCGCCACCGCCGGACGCCTCCGTGGCCTGGGCGCCTGAGGCCCGGGCGGCCTCCGGTGCGGGCGGCGGCAGCACGCTGGAGGTGCTCCGCGCCCTGGCGAGCGGACCCCGCGGGCTCACCGAGGCGGAGGCCGGGGAGCGGCTCGCGCGGCACGGCGAGAACGTCTTCCCGGGGCGGCGCCCCGCCTCCTGGCCGCGCCGCCTCGCCCGCAGCCTGCGCGACCCCTTCACCGCCGTCCTCCTGTGCCTCGGCCTGGTCTCGGCGGCCCTGACCGCCTGGGGAACGGCCTGTGTGATCGCCGTCCTGGTCGCCGTCAGCTGCCTGCTGCGGGCCACGGGCGAGCACCGGGCCGACCGGTCGGTGGCGGCACTGCGCGAGCTGGTCGCCACCACGGCCACCGTGCGCCGCCGCCCGGACCGGGACGCGCCACCCGTCACCCGTGAACTGCCCGTCGACGCGCTCGTCCCCGGCGACGTGGTCCTGCTGGCCCCCGGCGACCTGGTCCCGGCGGACCTGCGGCTGCTGCGGGCGACGGGCCTGACCGTGCAGGAGGGCGCGCTGACGGGCGAGTCGGCCCCCGTGGGGAAACGCGCCCGCCCCGACGCCGGGAACGACCGGTCGGCCCTGTGCCTGCAGGGCGGCAGCGTCGTCTCCGGCACCGGCAGCGGGGTCGTCGTCGCCACGGGGCGCGCCACCGTGCTCTCCGGCGCCCTGTCCACCGCCCGGCGGCGGACTCGGCGCCCGGCCGGCCCCTTCGAGCGCTCCGTCAACGGCATCGCGTGGACCCTCATCCGGTTCATGCTGCTCACCGCGCCGCTCGTGCTGATCGCCGGGGCGCTGGTGCGCGGGCGCGGGCTGGAGGCGCTGCCGTTCGCCGTCGCGGTGGCGGTCGCCCTGACCCCCGAGATGCTGCCGGTGGTCGTGACGAGCGCGCTCGCCCGCGGCGCGGCGCTGCTCGCGCGCGGCGGCGAGGTCGTCGTCCGGCGGCTGCCCGCCCTGCACGACCTCGGCGCCGTCGACGTGCTGTGCGTCGACAAGACGGGCACCCTCACCGAGGACCGTCCCGTCCTCGCCCTCAGCGAGGACGGCGACGGCCGCCCCGACCCCGGCGTCCTGCACTGGGCCGCCGTCAACGCGCTGTGGACGCTGCACCTCGCCGAGCTTCCCGTGCCGGACGCCCTGGACGAGGCGCTCCTCGACGCCGCGGCGGCGGAGGGCGAGGAGTACGAAGGCGTCGAGGCGCTGCCCTGCGGGCCCGGGCGGCGGCTGTCCACCGCGGTCGTGCGCCGCCCGGGCGACTCCCGCTTCGCGCTGGCCCGCACCCACCTCCTCGTGGTCAAGGGCGCTCCCGAGGACGTGCTGGACCGCTGCGCCCTGGCCCCCGCCGACCGCGAGCGCCTGGCCCGCCGGGCCGCCGCGCTGGCCGCCGGGGGCCTGCGGGTGCTCGCGGTCGCCCGCGCCGAACGGCCCCCGACCGGTCGCCCGTACGGGCCCGCCGACGAGCACGGGCTGACCTTCACCGGCTTCGTGGGGCTCAGCGACGCCCCGGCGCCCACGGCGGCCGCGGCGCTGGCCGGCCTCGCCCGGCACGGGGTGACGGTCAAGGTGCTCACCGGCGACCACCCCGGCACCGCCGCCCGGGTCTGCCGCGAGCTCGGCCTGCGGCCGGGCGCGCCGGTCACGGCCGACCGCATCGACGCCCTGGACGAGGCGGAGCTCGCCCGCCTCGCCGCCCGCACCACCGTCTTCGCCCGCTGCACTCCCGAGCACAAGGCCCGCATCGTCCGGGCCCTGCGCGCCGGCGGGGCCACCACCGGCTTCCTGGGCGACGGCGTCAACGACCTGGCCGCCCTGCACGCCGCCGACGTCGGCGTCTGCCCGCGCGAGGGGGTCGACGTGGCGCGGGAGAGCGCGGACGTCGTGCTGGCCTCGAAGGACCTCACCGCGCTGGACCGGGCGATCGTCGTGGGGCGGCACAGCACGGCCAACATCGCCTCGTACCTGCGGATCACGCTGTCGTCCAACCTCGGCAACGTCATCGCCATGCTGGTGGCCGGGCTGATGCTGCCGTTCCTGCCGATGTTCCCGGCGCAGGTGCTCGTGCAGAACCTCTGCTTCGACGCGGCGCAGCTGGCCCTCGCCTTCGACCGCCCGGCGCCGGGCGGCGGGGCCCGCCCGGCGGTCCTGCGCCCGCGCGCCCTGCTGCGCTTCATGACGGGCTTCGGCCTGCTGAACGCGGCGGCGGACCTGGCGACGTTCGGGGTGCTGGTGCTGGCGGCGGGCGAGGCCGGCTTCCAGGCGGGGTGGTTCACGGAGAACTTGCTGACGCAGGCGATGGTGATGCTGCTGCTGCGCTCGGGCCGCGGCCGCGCCCCGGGCCCGGTGCGGCTGGCGGTGGCGGGGCTGGCGGTGCTGGGTCTGCTGTTGCCGGTGTCGCCGGTGGGGTCGATGCTGTCGATGTCGCCGCTGCCGCCGCTGTATTACGGGCTGCTGGGGCTGGTGCTGGCCCTGTACGCGGCCTGCCTGACGGCGGCGCGGCGGCGCTGGATCTCTCCCCCACCCCGCCCCTTCCCGTAACCGGGGCTCCGCCCCGGACCCCGGACCGGGACCGGGCCGGGGAGGCCCAGGCTGGTGTGCTGGGCCGGGGGCGCGGGTGCCGGCCCCGTCGCCGGGACCGCGCTGCGCGCGGTGTCCTCGGTCTCCCCCGGCCACCGCTGGGAGGTGCCCCCGGACGGGCTGGATCTCCAGCCCCGTCCTTCAGCACCTGCCGACCGCTGCCAGGGGCGGTTCACCACCCGCCGCCGCCGAAGTCGCCGCCGCCTCCGCTGAAGCCGCCGCCTCCGCCGTCGCCCCAGCCTCCGCCGCCGAAGTCGCCGGAGTCGAAGTCGGAGCCGGTGTAGTCGCCGCCGTCGGGGCCGGCCGTTTCCGGGCCGGCCGCGTAGGCCGGGCCGCTCATCATGCTGCCCAGCATCGTGCCGAACAGCAGGCCGGGCAGCAGGCCGCCGCCGAAGTAGCCGCCCGCCCACGGGCCGTAGGCCGGGCCGGCGTTCCAGTACGGCTGCGGGCCGTTCGCCGTCTGCACCTGCCGGGACAGCGGTTCCTCGCCCTCCGCCAGCCGTGTCGCGTCCGCCGCACAGGCCGGCACCGTACGGACGGCGCCGCCGGGCGGGGCCCACTCCACGTCCTGGGCCGACGGCCCGTGGCGCGGGTCGAAGAAGCACGGCAGCCGGCGCTGCGGCAGCGGCGCGCCCGAGCGGCGCGCGGCGAGGACGGCGAGGGCGAAGCGGCCGCTGTCCAGCGCCTCGGTGACGCCCTGCACCTCGTGCGGCTTCGTGGCCGCCGCCATCTTCGACTTGGCCTCCTCGTAGGCGTCGAGCGCCTGCTCGTAGTCGCGCCGCATCTCGTCGGTGGCGCCCGTCTCGGAGGGCGAGAAGTCCAGCCGGTCCAGTTCCTCGCCGAACGCGGTGATGTCCTCGTCGACGACCACCCGCAGCGCGTCCAGCTCGGCCCGCTCGCGCTCCTCGCGCCGGCGCTTGTTCCGCCGGTACAGGGCGTACGCCCCGGCGCCGCCCGCCACCACGACCGCGCCGCCGGTGATCAGCCCGGCCGTGCCGATGCCCTCGTGCCCGACGCCCCAGGAGCCGGGGGCGTGACCCCTGGCGAGCCGGTCGGCCTGGTCGACGAAGGCGTTCACCTGGGTCCCGGCGTCGCCGCCGGTGCGCTGGACGGAGCCGACGAGGTTGGCGACGGCGTTGCGCGACATCACCGAGCGGTCCGC
Source organism: Streptomyces sichuanensis (assembly GCF_020328095.1). NCBI lineage: Bacteria > Bacillati > Actinomycetota > Actinomycetes > Kitasatosporales > Streptomycetaceae > Streptomyces > Streptomyces sichuanensis. Next base: position 63,879 of record NZ_JAIXMK010000049.1, on the reverse strand, counting down.
GGCCGCGTTGAAGGCGTCGCCGAGGTGGACGGCGTAGACGCCGGCGATGCCGACCTTGGTGCGCAGGTCCTGCAGGACGGTGGCCCGGGGGTACTCGGGGGCGTTGGGCAGGACGGCCACGAAGACGGGCTTGTCGGCGTCCTTGATCTTCTCGGCCAGGGCGTCCGCGTCGGCCGGGGACAGCTGCCCGGCGGCCCGCGGGTCGACGTACACGGGGCTCTTGCGCAGCGCTTCGGCCGCCTGGTCGAGCCCGGCGGCGGCGACGGTGTCCGCGCCGGGGCCGGCGTGTGCGGGCGGGGCGTAGAGCAGCGCACCCGCCCAGACGAGGAGCGCGGCGAGCAGGGCCGGTACGTGCCTGGGCAGCGCCCGGTGAACGGCGGTGGCGGACATGGTGTCGCTCCTTGGGCTCCTGGCAGCACTCACTGCTTACTCTGCACCTACCACGAAAACGGACCAAACAGGCATACGTGTTCCCCTGCGCGCTCAGCCGTACGAGAGGTTGGCGCAGGGGTCGTCGTCGGCCGACCGCACTCCGCTCACGACGTCGGAGGAGAGCGTGCCCGGCGGCGGGGCGGACGACGGGGCCGGGCCGGGCGAGGGCGGCCCCGGGGAGGGCGCGGCGGCGTAGTCGCGGCCGAGGGTGACGGTGATCCCGTCGGCCGCCGCCCCGCGGACGTAGGAGCCGGGGAAGAGGCGGGCCAGCTCCCGGGCGTGGCCGGCCTCGCCCGGGCCGAACTCGATCACGGTGGTCGACCCGCCGGCCGTCCGGGCCGTCGTCGTGCCGGTGACCTCGAAGCCGTGCTCGGTGAGCACGGCCGCGGCGCGCGCGGCGAGCCCGGTGACGTCGGTGCCGTTGCGGACGGCGACCTTCACCCCGGCGCCGGAGACGGGCGCGGAGGCCGGGGCCGAGGGTGCGCTCCCCCTCCCGCCGGCCCCGCCGCCCTTGCCCGCGTCCTTGCCGTCGACCGTGCGGTCCGCCCGCAACGAGGCCCACAGCGCGTCGGCGTCCGGCCGGACGATCGCGACGCGGTTGCCGTCGTAACGCCAGGGCAGGGTCAGGAACTTCATGTCGTGCAGGTCGATGTCCTTGAGCGACATCGCGAACGACAGCATCTTGCCGGCCGATCCGAGCCCGGGGTCCACGGTCATCGACCTGGTGGCCGCGTCGGCCAGCGGCAGCAGCGTCGTCGGGTCGAAGCCCTGCGACTTCACCTTCTTCACCATGGCGGAGAGGAACGCCTGCTGACGCTGGATGCGACCGATGTCGGAGCCGTCGCCGATCCCGTGCCGCACGCGCACGTAGTCCAGGGCCTTCTGGCCGGAGATGCTCTGCCGCCCGCGGGGGAAGAGGAGTTGACCGCGCGAGCCCAGGTTGGGGTTGAGGTCGCCCTGGTAGACGTCCTTCGGTACGCACACGTCGACACCGCCCACGGCGGAGGTCATCGCGGAGAAGCCCGCGAAGTCGACGACGACGGTGTGGTCGACGCGCAGGCCGGTGAGTCTCTCGACGGTGTTCTGCGTGCAGGCCGGGTTGCCCTTGGCCGATTCGCCCAGCGAGAAGGCCGAGTTGAACATCACGTGCTGCTGCTCGGAGGTCCAGCTGCCGTCGGGGAGTCTGCACGGCGGGATGTCCACCAGGGTGTCCCGCGGGATGGACACCGCGACGGCGTGCTTGCGGTCACCGTAGACGTGCAGGAGGAAGGCCGTGTCCGAGCGGCCCACGTCCCCTTCCCCGCCGCCGAGGCCGCTGTTCTCGCCGGCGCGCGAGTCCGAGCCGATGACGAGGACGTTCTGCCCGGCGGCGCCCGCGCCGGGGCGGTTCTTGGACAGGCCGTCCGCGTCGAAGGTGTCGATGTTGCCGTTGAGCCGGAAGTACAGCCACCCCGCGCCGGCGGTCACCAGCACCAGGAACGACACCACCACGACCCCGGCGATCCGTATCCGGCGCCGCCCGGGCCTGCCTCGCCTGCCAGTCATATCCGCGCCCTCATCCGCTCCCCCGGTCCGTGCCGTGTGCCGGGTTAGACGGGCTGACCCCCACTTTGGTTGTCCAGTTGCGCAATCTAGCAAGTATGGTGAGGGCAGCCGTTACGGCATCGCGTACGAGCGTCGGATGAGATGAGAGGTGGTGGGGCGGCGTGTTCCGCAACGCCCTGGAGCCGTGGCACGTCCTGGTGGTCGTGCTCGTCATGGTCGCGCTGTTCGGGTCGAAGAAGCTCCCGGACACCGCCCGCGCCCTGGGCAAGTCCCTGCGCATCCTCAAGAGCGAGACCAAGGCGCTCAAGGAGGACGGCACTCCGGATCCCGCACCGTCCGCTGTCGACAGCACCCGGTGACCTGCGCGTCACCTCGACGACCCCTGCGGTACACCCGCCCCTGGTGAGCTTCCTCCCGCCGGGCACCTCGCCCCGGTCCAGCTAGGAGGAATTGACCATGGGTTCTCGTCCGTACCGACGCCGTCTCGCCTGGGGTGCCGCCGCGCTGCTCGCCGCGGGCGTCGCGGTGCCCGCCGCGGCCGCAGCCTCGGACCACGGCGGCCCGTCGGACGCCGGCGGCCACGGCCCGAAGAAGGCCAAGAACGTCATCCTGCTGATCGGTGACGGCATGGGCGACTCGGAGATCACCCTGGCCCGCGACTACACCGTGGGCGCCGCCGGCCGCCTCGCCATGGACACGTTCCCCATGACGGGCGCGTACACGACGTACTCCGTCGACAAGAACGGCAAGCCGGACTACGTCACCGACTCGGCCGCCAGCGGCACCGGCTGGGCCACGGGGCAGAAGACGGTCAACGGCCGGATATCCAAGACGCCCGGCACCGACAAGCCGATGACCACCATCCTGGAGCTGGCCCAGAAGAACGGCCTGGCCACGGGCATCGTCACCACCGCCGAGCTCACCGACGCCACCCCGGCCGTGCTCGCCTCGCACGCCACCGACCGCAGCTGCGCGGGCCCGGCCGACATGAAGGCGTGCCCGAACGACACCATCGCCAAGGGCGGCCCGGGCTCCATCGCCGAGCAGAGCGTCAACCACAAGGTGGACGTGCTGCTGGGCGGCGGCAAGGACCGCTTCGACCAGAAGATCACCGAAGGCCCCCACAAGGGCCTGACCGTCACCCAGCAGGCCGAGAAGCTCGGCTACCAGGTCGTGACCGACTCCAAGGGCCTGCGGACCGCCCGCTCCGGCAAGCCCGTCCTCGGCCTCTTCGCCCCCGGCAACGTGCCCGTGGAGTGGACCGGCAAGGCCGCGGCCGTCGGCGGCACCGCCGCCCAGCGCTGTGTGACGAGCAACCCCGAGCGCAAGGCCGGTACCCCGGCCCTGGAGGAGCAGACCCGCCGGGCGCTGAGCCTCCTGGACACCCCCAAGGCCAAGAAGAATGGTTTCTTCCTCCAGGTGGAGGGCGCCTCGATCGACAAGCGCGACCACGCCGCCGACCCCTGCGGCCAGATCGGTGAGACGGCCGCCCTCGACCGCGCGGTGAAGGTCGCCCGCGACTACGCGGCCAAGCACCCCGACACGCTGGTGATCACCACCGCCGACCACGGCCACACCAGCCAGATCGTCCCGCTGGAGGCCACCCCGCCCGGCCTGTCCTCGACCCTGATCACCAACGAGGGCCAGCAGCTGAAGGTGAACTACTCCACCAACACCCCGGGCAAGGCCCAGGAGCACACCGGCACCCAGGTGCGCATCGCCGCCCAGGGCCCCGGCTCCCAGCGCGTCCTCGGCGTCACCGACCAGACCGAGCTCTTCACCACCCTCCGCACGGCGCTCTCCCTGCGCTGATCCCCGCCTCACGACGAGGGCCCGGCTGCCACAGGCGGCCGGGCCCTTGCCGAATGCACCAGTTATCGCGGCCGAACATTGGCGGATCACGCACCCGGCTCCGGCCCCGCAGCATCAACACTGAGAGGTCACGTCACTCGCCGCCGCCGCGCAGGAGGAACCACCGATGACCGGGTCCCGGGTCCTGGCCCTCGGCCACTACCAGCCCGCCAGGGTGCTCACCAACGACGACCTGGCCGCCATGGTCGACACCAGCGACGAGTGGATCCGCTCGCGCGTCGGCATCCGCACCCGCCGCATCGCCGGGCCGGACGAGAGCGTCGCCTCCATGGCCACCGAGGCCGCCGCGAAGGCCCTGGCGAACAGCGGCCTCGACCCCGCCGACATCGATCTGGTCCTCGTCGCGACCTGCACCGCCGTCGACCGCAGCCCCAACACGGCGGCCCGCGTGGCCGCCGCCCTCGGGCTGTCCTCCCCGGCCGTCATGGACGTCAACGTCGTCTGCGCCGGCTTCACCCACGCCCTGGCCAGCGCCGATCACGCCCTGCGCGCCGGAGCCGCCCGGAACGCCCTGGTGATCGGCGTGGAGAAGTTCACCGACGTCGCCGACTGGACGGACCGCACCACGTGCGTCCTGGTCGGCGACGGCGCCGGCGCGGCGGTGGTCACCGCCTCCGAGGAGCCGGGGATCGGCCCGGTCGTGTGGGGGTCGGTGCCGGAGATGGGGCACGCGGTCCGCATCGAGGGCACCCCCTCCCGCTTCGCCCAGGAGGGCCAGTCCGTCTACCGCTGGGCCACGACCACGCTCCCGCCGATCGCCCGCCGGGTGTGCGAGCGCGCCGGGGTGCGGCCGGAGGACCTGGCGGCGGTCGTCCTCCACCAGGCCAACCTGCGGATCATCGAGCCGGTGGCGCGCAGGCTGGGCGCGACGAACGCGATCGTCGCGACCGACGTGACCGAGTCGGGCAACACCTCGGCGGCGAGCATCCCGCTGGCGCTGTCGAAGCTCGTCGCCTCCGGCAGGGTGGAGCCGGGCGCCCCGATCCTGCTCTTCGGCTTCGGCGGCAACCTGTCCTATGCGGGACAGGTCGTCCGCTGCCCCTGACCGGGGCTCAGAACACCGACCAGCCGGTCAGCGATGTGAAGTGGTCCAGCGCCGCCACGCCCGCGACGGAGTTGCCGCGCGGGTCCAGGCCCGGGCTCCACACGCACAGCGTGCACCGTCCCGGTATCACGGCGACGATGCCGCCGCCCACGCCGCTCTTGCCCGGCAGCCCCACCCGGTAGGCGAAGTCCCCGGCCGCGTCGTAGGTCCCGCACGTCAGCATCACGGCGTTGATCTGCTTGGCCTCGCGCCGCGGCAGCAGGCGCGTGCCGTCGGCCCGCAGCCCGTGCCGCGCGAGGAAGCCGGCGGCCAGGGCGAGGTCCTTGCAGCTCATCTCGATGGAGCACTGCCAGAAGTAGTGCTCCAGCACGGTCGGCACCGGATTGTCGAGGTTGCCGTAGCTGGCCATGAAATGGGCGAGGGCGGCGTTGCGGTCACCGTGCTCGGACTCCGACTTGGCGACGGCCGCATCGAACGAGACGTCCGGATTGCCGCTCTCGGCCCGCAGGAACTCCAGCATGGTCGTGCTCGCGTCACCGGTCAGCGTCTGCAGCCGGTCGGTGACCACCAGCGCGCCGGCGTTGATGAACGGGTTGCGCGGGATCCCGTGCTCGTATTCGAGCTGCACCAGCGAGTTGAAGGGGTTGCCGGACGGCTCCGTCCCGACCCGCTCCCAGATCCGGTCGCCGCCCTCGGCCAGCACCAGGGCGAGGCCGAACGCCTTCGAGATGGACTGCACGGAGAAGGCGCGCTCCCAGTCGCCGACCCCGTACACCCCTCCGTCGACGTCGGCCACGGCCATCCCGAAGTGCATGGTGTCCACCTCGGCCAGGGCCGGAATGTAGTCGGCCACCTGACCGCGACCGACCAGCGGCCGCGCGTAGGCGGCGACCTCTTCGAGTACGGCCTGGTAGTCCACTGCAGCTCCGTGCGTTCCTAGCGTCATTGCCGGCCGGGCAAGAGTACAAAATGGACGGTGTGACCAGCGACAATCCCCCCGGCACGATGGATCCCGCAGCGTTGCGGCCCCTGCTGCCGTCCCCGCTCGAAGAGGCGGCGGACGAGCGCTTCACCCGCCGCGGCCTGCGGCTGCTGCTCAAGCGGGACGACCTGATACACCCGGACCTGCCGGGCAACAAATGGCGCAAGCTGGAGCCCAACCTGCGGAAGGCGACGGCGGCCGGCAAGAGCACGCTGCTGACGTTCGGGGGCGCGTACTCCAACCACCTCCGGGCGACGGCCGCGGCGGGCCGTCTCCTGGGCTTCGACACGATCGGCATCGTGCGCGGCGAGGAACTGGCCGGCCGCCCGCTGAACTGGTCCCTGGAACGCTGCGCGGCGGACGGCATGGAGCTGCGGTTCGTGGACAGGGGAACGTACCGCCGGACATCGGAGCCGCAGGTGCTGGCAGCGCTGGCCCCGGCCGACGCCTTCGTCATCCCGGAGGGCGGCAGCAATGCGGCGGCGGCGCGGGGCTGCGAGGCACTGGGCCACGAGCTGCGCGGCGTGGCCGACGTCGTGGGCGTGGCCTGCGGCACGGGCGGCACCCTCGCCGGCCTGGCGGCGGGACTGGCCGGGGAACAGAGAACGATCGGCTTCCCGGTACTGAAGGGCGGGTTCCTGGGCGAGGAGACACTCCGCCTGCAGCAGGAGGCGTTCGGTGGCCGCCGGGGCGACTGGACGCTGGACGACCGCTTCCACGGCGGCGGCTACGCGAAGCGCACGCCGGAGATGGAGTCCTTCGCCGCGGACTTCGAGAACCGCCACGGCATGCCGCTGGAGCGGCTGTACGTGGCGAAGATGCTGTACGGCCTGACGACGCTGGCGCTGGAGGGCGCCTTCACGCCGGGCACCACGGTGGTCGCCGTGATCACGGGAGGGGCCGGTGCGGAAGGGGCCCTGGCCTACCCCCCGGCGCCCCCCTCCTCCCGGTAGGCGGCCGCCTCCTCCAGGTCCAGGCGCCGCAGCAGCGTGCGCAGCATCTCGTCGTCGATGCGCCGGGCGTCGCGCAGCGCCACGAACACCTCCCGCTCCGCCCCGATGACCTCCCGCGACAGGCGCCGGTAGGTGTCGTCCACCGACTCGCCCGTGCGCTCGTCCACGGTGCCCAGCCGCTCCCACACGGCGTTCCGCCGCCGCTCCAGCACCGCCCTGAGCCGGTCCGCGAGCGGCGACGGCAGCGCGTTGCGTTCGTCGGCCAGCAGCTCCTCCAGCCGCGCCTCGGCGGCCGCGGACGCCTCGCTCTGCGCCTGGGCCTCGGCGAGCGTGACGGCTCCCGCGTCCGGCTCCGGCAGCCGCAGTCGCCGGATGAGCGGCGGCAGCGTCAGCCCCTGCACCACCAGCGTCCCGATGACGGTCGTGAAGGTGAGGAAGAGGATCAGGTTGCGCGCCGGGAAGGGCGCGCCGTCGTGCGTGGTGGCCGGGATGGAGAAGGCGATGGCGAGCGAGACGACGCCCCGCATGCCGGCCCAGCCCACCACCACGGGCGCCTTCCAGGTGGTGTCGGGTTCCCGCTCGCGGATCCGCGCCGACAGCAGCCGGGGCAGGAACGTGGCGGGGAAGACCCAGACGAACCGGACGACGACGACGGCGAGGAACACGGCGACCGCGTACCCGGCGACCTCCCCGGGGCCGTACGAGCCGAGGCCGCTCACCACCACCCGCAGCTGCAGGCCGATGAGGGCGAAGACGGCGGATTCCAGGACGAAGGCGACCACCTTCCAGACCGCCTCCTCCTGCAGCCGGGTGGCGAAGTCGACCTGCCAGGACCGGTGGCCGAGGTAGAGCGCGACGACCACGACGGCGAGCACGCCGGACGCCCCCACCTGTTCGGCGGCCGCGTAGGCGGCGAAGGGGATGAGGAGCGAGAGGGTGTTCTGCAGCAGCGGTTCGCGCAGATGCGTGCGCAGCCAGTGGATCGGCACCATGAGGACGAGGCCCACGCCGATGCCGCCGAGGGACGCCACGGCGAACTCCCGGATGCCGGTCGCCCAGGTGGCTCCCGCCCCGACGGCGGCGGCCAGCGCGACCCGGTAGGCGGTGATGGCCGTCGCGTCGTTCACCAGGGACTCGCCCTGCAGGATGGTGGTGATCCGCGAGGGCAGTCCGAGGCGCCGGGCGATGGCCGTGGCGGCCACCGCGTCGGGCGGTGCGACGACGGCGCCGAGGACGAGCGCGGCGGGGGCGGACAGGTCGGGCACGACGCGGTGGGCGACGTAGCCGACGGCGAGGGTGGCGAAGAGGACGTAGCCGACGGACAGCAGCGCGACGGGCCGCATGTTGGCACGCAGGTCGAGGTAGGAGCTGTCGAGGGCGGCGGTGTGCAGGAGGGGTGGCAGCAGCAGCGGCAGGACGATGTGGGGGTCGAGGGTGTAGTCGGGGACGCCGGGCACGTAGGAGGCGAGGAGGCCGGCCGCGACGAGCAGCAGGGGGGCCGGCACGGGCGTGCGGCGGGCGGCGCCGGCGACCGCCGCGCCGCCCGCCACCAGGATCAGCAGAGGCATGACGTCCATGCGGTCCCCACCTGCTCTCGTCGGGCGTTCTAACCTGGCAATCATGATCGAGTGTCCTCATCTCGCGCAGCTGCCGCGCCCCGAGCCCGTGCCGCTGCACCCCACCTGTCCGGAGTGCGAGGCGGCGGGCAGCCACCCCGTGCAGCTGCGGCTGTGCCTGGAGTGCGGGCACGTGGGGTGCTGCGACTCCTCGCCGTACCGTCATGCGACGGCGCACTTCGAGGAGACGGGTCACGCGGTGATGCGCAGCTACGAGCCGGGTCAGAGCTGGCGTTGGTGCTACGTGGACCAGCACATCGTCTGAGCGAGCGGGGGCGCGGGCGGCCGGACAACACCCGTGGGAGTAGCGGAGAGTGACGGAATCGGGGGCTGCGAGGCGGGTGCGGCCCGCCACGCCGCGCCGCGCCATGCCGGGACGCCGCACCGTGACGGCGGCGGCACACACGGACAGTGAGCGACCGGCGGTGCGGACGTCGCCGCTGATGTCGGAGGAAACGCCCGGGGGCCCTTGCGGCGCTCGCGCAGAGTGACGAAAATCCCCAACAGGCCGACTTCTCTTTCGATTTGAGACCGCACGACCCTACCCACCTTCCGTACTCATGGGCTTACCATGAGTGACAGTCGTGGGCCTGCGGCGCGGAACCGCAGATCGCGATAGCGTCTCAGCCGGACCATGTGCCGCACCGGCCCGCTCCTCCTTCCCCCGAAGGCCGCGGGACCGGCGCTCCCGACAGCTCAATGAGCTTGTGCCACCTTGGAGGTGAGGGTGTCCCCAATCGCAGGCGAGCCTGGGACGACCCAGGACTTCGTGGAAGTCCGGCTGCCCGCTGCGGGTGCCTACCTGTCGGTGCTGCGGACGGCGACAGCCGGCCTCGCGGCCCGCTTGGACTTCACCCTCGACGAGATCGAGGACTTGCGCATCGCCGTCGACGAGGCGTGCGCGATCCTGCTGCAACAGGCCGTTCCCGGCTCCGTGCTCAGCTGCGTCTTCCGGCTGGTGGGCGACGCCCTGCGGGTGACCGTCTCGGCGCCCACCACGGACGGCCGCGCTCCCGAGCGCGACACGTTCGCCTGGACGGTGCTCTCCGCGCTGGCCGGTGAGGTCGACTCCACTGTCGCGGACGACCGCACGGTCAGCATCAGCCTGCACAAGAAGCGCGGCGCCGGCCCCGGGCAGCCGTGACGGAAGAGGGGGCTCCGTGAGTACTGCGTCATCGCGGGGAGTGCGTACCCCGGCCATCCCGCAGCAGCCTGCCCGGCCGCATCCGGAGGACGTCCAGCCGGACGGGCCGCCGCCGGAGGAGGGCCGGCCGGAAGAGGGCCGGGCGGGCGAGTCATCAGAGCGGGCGGACCACATGGATCAGCAGCGGCACCAGCACCGGCAGCGGCACGCGCATCCCGATCCGCACGACCGCAGCGGAGCCCGGGCCCTGTTCATGGAGCTGCGTGCGCTGCCGGACGGCTCGCCGGAGCGGGCCGAGCTGCGCAACCACCTGGTGCGGATGCACCTGCCCCTGGTGGAGCACCTGGCGCGGCGGTTCCGCAACCGCGGCGAGCCGCTCGACGACCTGACCCAGGTCGCCACGATCGGCCTGATCAAGTCCGTGGACCGCTTCGACCCGGATCGCGGGGTCGAGTTCTCCACGTACGCGACGCCCACGGTCGTCGGCGAGATCAAGCGGCACTTCCGCGACAAGGGCTGGGCGGTGCGGGTGCCGCGCCGGCTCCAGGAGCTGCGGCTGGCGCTGACGACCGCGACGGCCGAGCTGTCCCAGCGGCACGGCCGGGCCCCCACGGTCCACGAGCTGGCCGAGCACCTGGGCATCTCCGAGGAGGAGGTGCTGGAGGGGCTGGAGTCGGCCAACGCCTACAGCACGCTCTCGCTGGACGTGCCGGACACCGACGACGAGTCCCCGGCGGTCGCCGACACGCTCGGCGCCGAGGACGAGGCGCTGGAGGGCGTGGAGTACCGCGAGTCCCTCAAGCCGCTGCTGGAGGACCTGCCGCCGCGGGAGAAGAAGATCCTGCTGCTGCGCTTCTTCGGCAACATGACCCAGTCGCAGATCGCCCAGGAGGTGGGCATCTCCCAGATGCACGTCTCCCGGCTGCTGGCCCGCACGCTGGCCCAGCTCCGGGACCGGTTGCTGATCGAGGAGTGAGTCAGCTCTCGCGCGGGCCGATGCCGAGCGCCTCGGTCGCCGTGGGGTTCACCAGCAGGACGAGGGTGGCCACGGCGACCAGGGCGAGCGCCACGGCCCCCGCGACGAGCGCACCGCCGGCGTTGTAGAGCGTCCAGGCCACCGGCAGCGCCATGATCTGCGTGATCATGGCGGGGCCGCGGCTCCAGCGGCGTCGCAGCCACAGCCCGCGCGCGGCGGCCAGCGGCAGGGCGGCCAGGGCCAGCACGGTCAGCCCGCCCATCTCGGCCTGCTGGGGGCTGTCCGGGCGGCCCAGCAACCCCATGACCAGCAGATAGACGCCCGAGACGGCGAGGGCCAGCCCCTCGGCGGCGACCAGTGCGGCCGCCGCCGTCAGCCGGGCGGGCCGGGGGACGGCGGGCTCGGGGGCGGCGCTCTGCGGGGCGCTCGGCGCGGCACCCTTCCGGGCGGATTTCGAGGCGGACTGCTTGCTGCTCACCCTTGCAGGGTATCTGTCCGCAAACGTGCGGAGCCGGGCCTGGGATGGGTCGTGTACCGACAGGTAGGTAGGCTGGCGCGCATGCGTGCGCTTCTCGTGGTCAATCCGTCGGCCACCACCACCAGTGCCCGTACTCGCGATGTCCTGGTGCACGCCCTCGCGAGCGACCTCAAGCTCGACGTCGCCACCACGGAGTACCGGGGACACGCCCGGGACCTGGCGCGGCGGGCCGCCGAGAGCGGGAACATCGAGCTCGTGGTCGCCCTGGGCGGGGACGGCACGGTCAACGAGGTGGTCAACGGCCTGCTGCACGCCGGGCCGGACCCGGAGGGCCTGCCGCGGCTGGCCGTGGTGCCGGGCGGCTCGACGAACGTCTTCGCCCGGGCACTGGGCCTGCCCAACGACGTGGTCGAGGCGACGGGGGCCCTGCTGGACGCGCTGCGCGAGGGCTCCGAGCGCACGGTGGGCCTGGGCCTGGCCGGCGGCACGCCCGGCACGGACGACGAGGGCGCGCCGTCGCGCTGGTTCACCTTCTGCGCGGGCTTCGGGTTCGACGCGGGGGTCGTCGGCCGGGTGGAGCAGCAGCGCGAGCGCGGCAAGCGTTCGACGCACTCCCTGTACGTGCGACAGGCGATGCGTCAGTTCTTCGGAGAAACGAACCGCCGGAACGGCGCGATCACCCTCGAACGACCGGGCGAGGAGCCACTCCGCAATCTCGTCATGTCGATAATCTGCAACACCGCACCGTGGACGTATCTGGGGAACCGGCCGGTCTACGCGGCGCCCGAGGCGTCCTTCGACACCGCCCTTGACGTGCTGGGATTCACCAAGCTGTCGACACTGACCGCGGCCCGTTACGCCACCCAGCTGATGACGTCGACGCCGGAGCGCGGCCCGCAGGGAAAACACGCTGTGTCACTGCATGACCAGACCTCTTTCACCTTGCATTCGCAGGCTCCCCTGCCGTTCCAGATGGACGGCGACCACCTCGGAGTGCGTACGAGCGTGACGTTCACAGGCGTACGCCGTGCACTGCGTGTGATTGTGTGAGTGCTAGGGCCTAAAGTCCTTCCACTCGAACGTTTAGACTGGGTTCCACCCCCTGGAATGACGGCTGTGACCTAGCCGACACCGAGGAATCAAAAAAAACTTTCCGGAAGGGGTTGTATCCGTCGCCGAGGTTTGCGAGTCTCTTCATGGCGATCGGGACAGCCCGCCATCAAGGCTTCCCGGACAGCCCACGAACCCCCTCCTTCATTCTCTGGACCGCATCCAGCCCTGCCTGGGCGTCGGCCCTTCCCTTGCGGGGGGATTCGTGAAAGCGTTCACATTCACAAGCCACGTAGCCGTAACACGAGGAGATGGAGCAGCCATGGACTGGCGTCACAACGCCGTTTGCCGCGAGGAAGACCCCGAGCTGTTCTTCCCCATCGGCAACACCGGTCCTGCGCTGCTGCAGATCGAGGAAGCCAAGGCCGTCTGCCGCCGCTGCCCCGTCATGGAGCAGTGCCTGCAGTGGGCGCTCGAGTCCGGCCAGGACTCCGGCGTCTGGGGTGGTCTCAGCGAGGACGAGCGCCGCGCCATGAAGCGCCGCGCCGCTCGCAACCGGGCGCGCAACGCGACCGCCTGACGCACCCCTTCGGCCCCCGAGCCGCAGCGCGCAGTACCCCCCACCCGTGCGCTAAGCACAACAAAGCTTTGAGCCCCGGGCCTCTCGCAGGAGAGGCCCGGGGCTCAGTGCTTTTCCCGCCGCGACGCCGCCGGGCGAGGGCGTTACGGCTTCTCCGCCCGCACCGGGATGTCGAGCACCACGCGTGTTCCCTGCCCGGAAGCGGGCAGCATGTCGAACTTTCCGCCCAACTCCCCCTCGACCAGGGTCCGTACGATCTGCAGTCCGAGGTTGCCGGCGCGGTGCGGGTCGAAGCCCTCGGGCAGCCCCCGGCCGTCGTCCTGCACGGAGATCAGCAGCCGGGCGTCGCGCCGGGTGCCACCACGCACCGCGGTGACCTCCACCGTGCCCTGCTCCCCCGGCCCGAAGCCGTGTTCCAGGGCGTTCTGCAGCAACTCGGTCAGCACCATCGACAGCGGCGTGGCGACCTCGGCGTCGAGTATGCCGAAACGACCGGTCCGCCGGGCGGCGACCCGGCCCGGGGAGATCTCGGCGACCATGGCGAGGACGCGGTCGGCGATCTCGTCGAATTCGACCCGTTCGTCAAGGTTCTGCGACAGCGTCTCGTGGACGATCGCGATGGAACCGACCCGGCGGACCGCCTCCTCCAGCGCCTCGCGGCCCTCGGGCGAGCCGATGCGGCGGGCCTGGAGGCGGAGCAGGGCGGCCACGGTCTGCAGGTTGTTCTTCACCCGGTGATGGATCTCCCGGATGGTGGCGTCCTTGGTGATCAACTCGCGCTCGCGGCGTCGCAGTTCGGTCACGTCGCGCAACAGCACGAGCGAACCGATGTGACTGCCCTTGGGTTTGAGCGGGATGGCCCTCAGATGAATGACGCCGTCGTTGGCCTCGACCTCGAACTCCCGGGGCGCCCAGCCGCTGGCGAGCTTGGCCAGCCCCTCGTCGACCGGGGTCCGCGAGGGCGCCAACCGGGCGGTGGTCTCGCCCAGATGGTGCCCCACGAGATCGGCCGCCAGGCCCAGCCGGTGGTAGGCGGAGAGGGCGTTGGGGCTGGCGTACTGCACGATGCCGTCGGCGTCGAGCCTGATCAGCCCGTCGCCGGCGCGCGGCGAGGCGTCCATGTCGACTTGTTGACCGGGGAACGGGAAGGCCCCGGCGGCGATCATCTGGGCGAGGTCGGACGCGCTCTGCAGATAGGTGAGCTCCAGCCGGCTGGGCGTACGGACGGTCAGCAGGTTGGTGTTCCGGGCGATGACGCCCAGCACCCGCCCCTCCCGGCGGACCGGGATGGACTCGACCCGCACGGGCACCTCCTCCCGCCACTCCGGGTCGCCCTCCCGGACGATCCGGCCCTCGTCGAGCGCGGCGTCGAGCATGGGCCGGCGGCCGCGCGGCACGAGGTGGCCGACCATGTCGTCCTGGTAGGAGGTGGGACCGGTGTTGGGCCGCATCTGGGCGACCGACACGTAGCGGGTGCCGTCGAGGGTGGGCACCCACAGGACCAGGTCGGCGAAGGACAGGTCGGAGAGCAGCTGCCACTCCGAGACCAGTAGGTGCAACCACTCCAGGTCGGAGTCGTCGAGTGCGGTGTGCTGACGTACGAGGTCGTTCATGGAGGGCACGGCAGTGAGCCTACCCGGGGCGGGGTGCCCGAAAGTTTTTCCGACAGTGGTTGAACGAGCATGGACAGTGAAGAATGGTCTAGTCCACAATGCTGGCAGTGCCGCCGCCGGGCCACCGGGCCGGCCGCGCGCAGACCTCCGTTCTCCCCGCACAGGAGGGCGGAACGAGGACCGGACGCCCTCGGCCCTGACGGCGCCGGGTCCTCAGACCGGCCGGACCCCGTCACGGAGCACCGCACACTCCGTACCGCGGACCGGTCGGTGGCAGCTCCGGGCTGCGGTGCCGGACGGGTCGAGGGTCCCGTCCCGGCGCCGCGGCCCGCGGGTCCCGCGCCATGAGCACCGCCTCGATGCGGGTGCGCACGCCCAGCTTGGCCAGGGTGTGCGAGACGTGGCTCTTCACGGTCGCCGGCGTGATGGCGAGCCGCTCGGCCACTTCGGCGCTGGAGAGCCCCTGCCCGAGCAGGGCCAGGACCGTGCGCTCACGGGCCGAGAGGGTCCGCAGCAACTCCGCCCGGCGCGCCGCGGCGCCGGCTGCGGGCGGCCGGGCCGGTTCCCGGCGCAGCTCGAACAGCTCGGGCGAGATCACCACGTTCCCGGCGGCGACCGCCCGGACCGCGGCGGCCAGCCGCGGCTCGTCGGTCCCCGCCACCAGGCAGCCGCGGACGCCGAGCGCCAGGGCCCGTTCCAGCCGCGGCCGGGTCCAGCCGGAGGAGACGAGCACGACCCGCCGGCCCCGTTCGGTCAGCGCCGCGACCGCGCCGGTGACGTCCTCGTGCCGGCCGACCGCCACCACCGCCACGTCCGTACCGGCCGTCACTGTGCCGAGGCTCATCGGTCTCCCCTTTCCCGGCCTTCCCCGCCCGGTCTGTCGTTCCGTCGTTCGTTCGCCGTCCGGCCGGTCAGCTGCCGACCAGCTCGCCCGCGCCCTCGAACGTCCTGATCAGCCGCTCCTTGAGCACCGAGAGGTCCTCGCAGTCGCCGCCGACCCGCTCGGCGATGTGGACCCGGTACAGCTCGTCGATCCGCGCCTCGTCGACGGACACGCCGATCTCGTCGACCAGGTGGCGCAGCACCGCGCGGCCGGAGTGGCGGCCGATGAGGATGGAGCGCTCGCGGCCGAAGCGGGCGGGCTCGACGTACTCGTACGTGGCGGGGTTGCGCAGCAGTCCCTGCTGGTGGATGCCGGCGGCGGTGCCGAAGGCGTAGGTGCCGAAGATCGCCTTGTTGCGGGGCTCCTCCAGGCGGATCGCCTTGCGCAGGTGGGTGTAGGCGTCGTACATGGCCGCGAGGTCGATGTCGGTGTAGATGCCGAGCCGGTCGCGCTTGTAGGCGAGGAGGGCGGCGACCTCTTCCAGCGGGGTGTTGCCGGCGCGCTCGCCGATGCCGCCCAGGGTCGCCTGCACCTCGTCGGCGCCCGCCACGAGGCCGGCGACCGCGTTGGCGAGGGAGAGACCGAAGTCCTGGTGGCAGTGGGTGGCGATGCGGACGGGCGCCGGGGCCCAGGTGCGGAAGGTGCGGATGAGGTCGGCGTACTCCTCGGGGGTGAGGGCGCCGGAGGTGTCGGCGACGACGATGCAGGTGGCGCCGGCCTCGATGGCGCCCTCGGTGATGGCGCGGAGCAGGTCGTGCTCGCCGCGGCTGGCGTCCTCGATGCCGACGGAGACCTCGGCCACGCCCAGCGAGCGGGCGTAGGCGACGGCGTCGGCGACCTCGGCGACGCCCTGTTCGCGGGTGATGCCCCGCTTGTGCCGCAGGTGCATGTCGCTGCCGGTCGCCGCGACCTGCACCTGGTGGTTCTCGGTGCCGCCGGCCTCCACCGCGGTCGCGACGTCCTGGCGCACGGCGCGGGCGAAGGTGGTGAAGCGGGCCCGGGTGAGGTTCCGGGAGATCAGCTGGGCGGCCCGGAACTCGCTGGGCGAGGAGGCCGGGAAACCGGCCTCGATGTAGTCGACCCCGAGTGCCTCGATGCGCAGCGCGATGTCCAGCTTCTGCTGGGGGGTCAGCGCGTTGCCGGGGGCCTGCTCGCCGTCGCGGAGCGTCGTGTCGAACACGGAAATCCGGCGGGCCTCAGTGGTGTTCTGCATGGCTTCCTGCACTTTCTAGCCTCGCACCATGCGGTGCATGGTGACGGTCCGGTGCGTGAGTGGCGTGAGTCGCGTGAATCGCATGAATGGCTTGTGGTGCTGGTGTTCCGGCCGGGTCAGCCGAGGGCGGGCCGGCGGGCGGTGATGCCGCCGAGGGCGTGGCCGGCGATGGCGTCGGCGTCGCGGACGAAGTCGGTCCAGAAGCCCGGCCGGCTGCTGCCGCCCTGCATGAACCAGCGGGTGTGCTCGGTGGGGATCCCGAGGACGTACAGCCCGGTGTCGGGCAGGCCGTCGCGGCCCACGGGGTGGTACGGGCTGTCGGTGACGGCCACCCCGCCGGTGCGGAAGGCGTCGGGGCCCTCGCCGTTGACGTAGTCGGTCCACAGGCCCCGCTCGACGAGCCGGCGGGTCAGGGGGGCCGGGTCGTGGCGCAGGTCGGGCGAGGGGATGCGGGCGTCGATCACGGTGGTGACGGGCACGGCGGAGCCGGCCACGAAGGGGGAGGAGACGAGGAAGGCGTCCGTTGCGGGGTCGCCGGCGAAGCGGGTGTGCGGGCCGGCGATGCGCAGCAGGCCGCATTCGATCAGGGCGGCGGTCTGCCGGAGGCGGAGGCGGGGCGGGCCGGCCGCGAGGAAGGAGCTGCGGGCGCCGTACCAGCCGATGAAGTCGTCCCGGTGGGAGGCCGGTTGCAGGCCGGCGAAGTCCACGAGGGAGCGGACGAGGGCGCGGGTGTCGCGCAGCACGTCCAGGGCGGCCTTGAGCGGCGAGTCGGCGTTGCCCTGTTCGGCGTGGGCGAGGTCGTCGTCGATGGCCTGGAGGAGCTCCTTCTCGAACGCCTCGGGTCCGGGGTAGGAGCGGCCCTCGAAGGGTCGGGCCAGCGCGTCGAGGTCGAGCGGCGGCAGGTCGCCGGCCCCGTGGCGGGCCGCGATCGCGGCGACGGGGGGCGGGCCGTCCGCCGCGGCGCGCACGGCCTCGTCGGTGAACGCCGCGGCCGCCTCGGTGCAGCTCCTGCGGCGCAGGGCGGTGGCGTAGTAGACGAGCCGGGCCTCGGCCAGCAGCCAGGGCAGGACGTCGGCCCTGAAGTCCAGGGTGCCGTGCGGGCGTTCGCCGCGGACGCGGTCGGTGGTGAAGAGGAGTGGTGTGTAGGTGAAGTCGGCGTGCTTCTGGTTGCGGCCGCGGGCGGGCAGCGGCATTCCGCTGCGGGAACCGGCCACGAGGAACGGCTCGTTGCCGCTGGGCAGGTACGTCAGTCCGCCCGCGCCGTCGTCGGTGAAGCGTCCGCCGCGGCCGAGGGTGAGGCCGGCCATCACGTCGTAGAACGACAGTCCGAGGCCGAGGACGCCCACCGCGGAACCGGCCGGTATCGCCTCCAGCGGCATGTCCGCCGCGGAGTCGCCGCGAATGTAGCGCAATGCGGGGCGGGTGGCCGCGAATTCCGCCAGTTCTTTGTGCAGTCCGTGCAATTCGGGGCGGGCGTGGCCGGTGACGAGAATGACGCGGTCGGCGAACAGCGGTGTGCCGTCGGCGAATTCCAGCCGGTATCCGCCGTCGAAGGGTTCGACGTCCGTGACCGAGGCGCGCACTTCGTGCAGCGTGACGTTCGGGGGCAGTGCGGCCTTCACGGCGTCGAGGACGAAGAGCATGTAACGGCCGTGCAGGGCGCGGGGGGCGTAGCCGTTGGCGCCGGGGCAGCCGGGGTCGACGGTGCTCCACCACTGGGCGAGCGAGGGGCCGGCGCCGGGGCGGGCCGGGCCGCCGTCCGGGGGGCCGGAGAACGAGGAGACCTCGCCCGCCACGGTGTTCATCAGGAAGTGTTCGGGCTGGTCCGAGCGCCACACCCGGCCGCAGCCGACCTGGACTTCGTCGATCAGGTGCAGGTCCACGGGCCGGTCCGGCCGGTCCGCAGCCAGCCGGGCGGCCAGCCGTTCGAGGACGGAGAGGCCGCGCGGGCCGCTGCCGACCACGGCGATGCGGTACGGGACCGCGTCGGACGCGGCCGGGTCCACGGTCTCCGTAATCCCGGGGAATCGCCGGAAAACACGGTCCGTGCCAGGGTGCGTCAAAGCCATATCTCTCTCCCAAGCGATTTCTGGGGCGAGCCTACGGCCGTGCAGAATCCCCGTTCAACACCTGCTTGTTCATGCTTTTCATGAATCCTGCTCATGCACAGCCGACGGGCTTTTCCCAGGGAATCCCGGTGGTACTGTGTGCCCGCCCCGAGTTCTGCTTCAGGCAATTGGAGAAGTCCGTGGAAAACCCTGTCGGCCGGGTAATGCCCGTAGACCACTCACGGCGTCCGGCACTTCTGGTGATGGACCTCATCAACGAGATCGTGCATCCCGACGGGAAGTACGCGCAGGAGGGCTACCTGGAACAGGTGGAGCGGCGGCAGGTCCTGGAGCGGGCCGCCGAGGCCATCGCCCTGGCCCGGGCGGGCGGCGTGCCCGTGGTGTACGTCGTGGTCGGCTTCTCCCCCGGCTACCCGGAGTGGCCCGCCACCTCGCCGGTCTTCCGGGAGGCGCGCGAGGACGGGCGCATCGTGCTGGGCACCTGGGCCACCGAGGTGCACGCCTCGCTCGCGCCGGTCCCCGGCGAGCCCGTGGTGGCCAAGCACCGCCTCAGCCCGTTCCACGGCACCGAGCTGGACCGCGTCCTGCGCGCCCGGAACGTCAACACCCTCCTGCTCACCGGGGTCACCACCGACCTGGTCGTGCTGTCCACCGCCCGCGAGGGCCACGACCGCGACTACTGCGTGGAGGTCCTGGAGGACGCCACCGCCACCGCGGACGACGCGCTGCACGCGGCGGCCCTCACGGTCCTCGCCCGCACCGCGACGATCACCACCGTGCGGGAGGCGCTGGGCGCCGGCCGGGAGCGGGAGGGCGCGGCATGAGCCGGGTGGCGGCCCGGGTTTCCGGAATAGAGAATTCGGCAACGTTCGCGGTCTTCGACGCGGTGCGGGATCTGCGCGCCCGGGGCGTGCGGGTCCTCGACCTCGGCGGCGGAGAACCGGATTTCGACACTCCGGGGCATGTCGTGGCGGAGGCCACCGCGGCTCTCGCCGCCGGCGACACGCACTACACGCCGAGCCGCGGAATACCGGAACTCCTCACGGCGATATCGGAAAAGCTCGGAAAGGACAACGGCATCACCGCCGACCCGGCCCGGGACATCATTGTCACGCCGTCGGCGAAACACGCGCTTTTCATCTCGCTGATGACGCTTCTCGACCCGGGCGACGAAATCATCATTCCCACCCCGAGCTGGGTCAGCTATTCCGCGATGGCCCGCCTCGCCGGCGCCGTGCCCGTCCAGGCCGAGCTGAGTGCGGCGGACGGCTTCCGCATCAGCCGGGAGGTCCTCGCCGCGCACGTCACGGATCGCACCCGGGTCCTGCTGGTCAACACGCCCAACAACCCCACCGGGCGCGCCCTGACCGCACAGGAGGCGGCGGACATCGCCGCGTTCGCGGCCGAGCACGACCTGTTCGTCGTCGCCGACGAGATCTACGAGCACATCCGCTACGACGGCACCCCCCACATCAGCCTCGCGTCACTGCCCGGCTGCGCCGGCCGCACCCTCACGGTGAACGGGTTCTCCAAGGGCCACGCCATGACCGGCTGGCGGCTCGGCTACCTCGCGGGCCCCTCCGACGTCATCGCCGAGGCGCTCAAGGTCCAGCAGCACACGGTCGGTTGCGCCGGCTCGTTCGTCCAGCGCGGTGCCGTGGCCGCGCTCACCGGACCGCAGGGCGACGTGGCCCGGATGCGGGACGCGTACGCGGCGCGCCGGGACCTGATCACCGAGGGGCTCGACGCCCTCCCGGGGATCCGCTGCACCGCGCCGGACGGCGCGTTCTACGCCTTCGCCGACATCCGCGGCACGGGCTTCGCCGGATCCGCCGCGTTCGCCGACTGGCTGCTGCGGGAGGCGGGGGTCGCCCTCACCCCCGGCACCGCGTTCGGGCCCGGCGGCGAGGGCCACGTCCGGCTCTCCTTCGCCACCTCCCCCGCGGTGATCGGCGAGGCGCTCGACCGGATGGGCACCGCCCTGGCGCAGCGCGGCTGACCCCGGACCGTACGCGCGCGGTCCGCGCACCACCACAGGCACCACGAGACGAGGAGCGGGAAGACACATGGGTTCGACACTGGCGCAGAAGGTGTGGGACGCGCATGTCGTGCGGCAGGGCGGGAGCGGGGAGGACCTGCTCTACGTCGACCTGCAGTTGCTGCACGAGGTGAACACCCCCCAGGCGTTCGACGCGCTGCGCGCGGCGGGCCGCACCGTGCGCCGGCCCGGCCTCACCCTGGGGACCGAGGACCACAACACCCCCACCCTCGCCCTGGACCGGATCATCGCGGATCCGGCGGGCCGCCGGCAGGCGCAGCTGATGCGGGAGAACTGCGCGCAGTTCGGCATCCCCCTGCACCGCCTGGGCGATCCCGGGCAGGGCATCGTGCACGTCATCGGCCCCGAACTCGGCCTGGTGCGGCCGGGCATGACCATCGTGTGCTGCGACTCGCACACCACCACCCTCGGCGCGTTCGGCGCGCTCGCCTTCGGTATCGGCGCCAGCCAGGTGGAGCACGTGCTCGCCACGCAGACGCTGGGCATGCGGCCGCTGCGGAACATGGTGGTCGACATCCCGGGCCGGCTCCCCCAGGGCGTCACCGCCAAGGACCTGGTCCTCGCGCTGATCGCGCGCATCGGCACCGCCGGCGGCCAGGGCCACATCGTCGAGTACCGGGGCGAGGCCGTCGACGCCCTGTCGATGGAGGCCCGGATGACGTTGTGCAACATGACGGTGGAGGCGGGCTCCCGGGCCGGGATGATCGCCCCCGACGAGACCACCTTCGCCTACCTGGCGCAGCGGCCCGGGATGCCGCAGGGCGCTGCGTGGGAGGCGGAGGTGGCGTACTGGAGGAGCCTGCGCAGCGACGACGACGCGGTCTTCGACCGGTCGGTGACCCTGGACGCGAGCACCCTGAGCCCGTACGTCTCCTGGGGCACCAACCCCGCGCAGGCCGTCCCGCTGGACGGCCGGGTGCCGGCCCCCGGCGACTTCGCCGGCGAGGCCGAGCGGGCGGCGGCCGAACGGGCCCTGTCCTACATGGACCTGCGGCCCGGCACGGCGATGCGGGACGTGGCCGTCGACGCGGTCTTCCTCGGGTCCTGCACCAACGGCCGGATCGAGGACCTGCGGGCCGCGGCCGAGGTGCTGCGCGGCCGGCGGGTCGCCGACGGCCTCCACATGATGATCGTCCCCGGTTCGGCCGGGGTGCGCCGGCAGGCCGTCGACGAGGGCCTGGACCGGGTCTTCGCCGAGGCGGGCGCCGACTTCCGGGCCGGCGCGGGCTGCTCGATGTGCGCCGCGCTCAACGAGGACCGGCTGCGCCCGGGACAACGCGCCGCCTCCACCAACAACCGCAACTTCGAGGGCCGGCAGGGCAAGGGGTCGCGCACCCACATCGTCTCGCCCCCCGTCGCCGCCGCCACGGCCGTGGCCGGCCGGCTCGCCGCCCCCGCCGACCTGTGAGGGAACGACCGACAGTGACTGGCATGGAGAAGTTCACCGTCCACACCGGCACGGCGGTCCCGCTGCGCCGCAGCGACGTCGACACCGACCAGATCATCCCCGCCCGCTTCTGCGTGAGTTCGAGCAGGACCGGTCATGCCGCGTCCCTGTTCGCCGACTGGCGCGAGGACCCGGAGTTCGTCCTCAACCGTCCCGCGCACCGGGGCGCGACCGTGCTGGTGGCCGGGAACGACTTCGGTACCGGCTCCTCGCGCGAGTACGCCGTCTGGGCGCTGCAGGACTACGGCTTCAAGGCGGTCATCGCCCCGCGCTACGGCGACATCTTCCGGGGCAACTCGCTGCTCAACGGCCTGCTCACGGTCGTCGTGCCGGCCGAGGTCGTCGAGCGGCTGTGGCGGCTGATCGAGGCCGATCCGGCCGTCGGGGTCGTCGTGGACCTCGAACGGCTCGAAGTGCGCTGCGCCGGCCTCGTCCAGCCGTTCGCCCTGGACGATGACGTCCGGGCCCGGCTGCTGGCCGGGCACGACACGATCTCCGCCACCCTGCAGTACGAGGACGAGATCGCCGCCTACGAGCGGGGCCGCCGCCCCGCCCTGCCCACGACCTTCTGACCGCCGCCCCCCACGGCCGCGAGGGCCCGGACGCATCACGCGTCCGGGCCCTCGTCGTGCGTGCGGCGCCGGGTCTCAGGCGGGGACGGCCAGCCCGAAGGTGCGCAGGAGCCCGTCCGCGCCCGGCTCGGTCAGGTGCACCACGCGCGGGCTGACGCCGTAGCGCAGCCAGCCCAGGCCGAAGAGCCGGGCGGTGATCGCCGCGCCCAGGGCGCCCGCGAGGTGGTGCTGGTGCTCGCTCCAGTCCACGCAGTAGCGGATGGCCGGGCGGCGGCTCGGCAGCCGGTCGGGGTCGACGCCGAAGGAGAGGAGCTCCGCGCGGCCGCTGCCGGTGAGCCGGTAGGCGCTGTCGTGCCCGTACGCCGACGGCCGGTCGCGCACCGCCTCCTCGGGGCGGTGGACGCCGTCGTGGCCGGTGAGCACCTCGCGGTCGATCAGGGCGCGCATCAGGGCCACGCCCAGCTGCCCGGCCAGGTGGTCGTAGCAGGTCCGGGAGCGGTGCAGGGCGTTGGCGACGCTGCTCTCGCGCAGCGAAGTCACCGGCAGCGGCGGGGCGATGAGGGCGAGGGCCTCCAGCGCGCTGCTGATGTCGGGGCCCGCCAGCCGGTAGTACCGGTGGCGTCCCTCGCGGACGGCGGTGACCAGTCCCCCCTCCACGAGCTTGGCGAGGTGGGCGCTGACGGTGGGGGCGCTGACGCCCGCCTCGCGGGCCAGGGCGCCGGCGGGCAGGGCGCGGCCGTCGCAGAGGGCCTTGAGGATCCGGGCGCGGGAGGGGTCGGCGATCAGGGCGGCGGCCCTGGCGATGTCGGTCTGCCGGTGCGGGCGGGCGGCGGTCCGCCCGGCGGGCCCTTCCCCGTCGGGGGCGTCCGGCGTGCTGGTCGAGGCGCTCATGTCCCGCACCCTACGCCGACGACACTTCGGTGTCCGGCGAAGTGTCCGGGGCCGAGACTGCCGTCATGACCGTCACCGACCCCTCGGCCGAACGGCGGCCCGTCGCCGATACCGGCGGGGCGCCCGCCCGCCCGCCCCTGGCCCTCACCCCCCTGATCGCCCTGAGCCTCGGCTACTTCCTGGTGATGCTGGACGTCACGGTCGTCACCGTGGCCGTGCCGGACATCCGTTCCTCGCTGGACGCCGGCCCGTCCGCCCTGCAGTGGATCGTCGACGGCTACAGCACCCTCTTCGCCGGGCTGCTGCTGCTCGGCGGCGGCCTGGGCGACCGGCTGGGGCACCGCCGGATGTTCCTGGCGGGCCTGGCCGTCTTCACCCTCGCCTCGATCGGCTGCGGCCTCGCCGGCACCACGGCCGTGCTGGTGGCGGGCCGGCTGGCGCAGGGCGCCGGAGCCGCGTTCCTCGTCCCCGCCTCGCTCGCGCTGCTGCAGGCCACCTACCCCGACAAGGCCGTGCGCGCCCGGGCGATCGCGATCTGGGGGGCCGTCGCCTCGATCGCGTTCGGCGCCGGGCCCGTGGTCGGCGGTCTGCTGATCGCCGGGCTGGACTGGCGGGCCGTGTTCTGGCTGAACCTGCCCGTGGGCGCCCTCGCCATGGCGCTGACCCTGCGTCACCTTCCGGCCGCCACCCGCAAGCCGGCGACCCACCGCATGGACCCGGCGGGCCAGGTCCTCGGCGTCGTGGGCCTGATCGCCCTGGCCGGCGGCATCAACGAGGCCGGCTCGGCGGGCTGGGGCTCCCCCCGCGTGCTGGGCGCCTTCGCCGTGGGCGTGGTGGCCCTCGCCCTGTTCGTCGTGGTCGAACGGCGCCTGGAGGCGTCCGTGCGCCTCCGGCCGGAGGGCCGGGCGCCGCTGCTGCGCCTGTCGCTGTTCCGCACGGGCGCCTTCTCCGCCACCGCGCTGGTGGGCCTGCTCATCAGCCTCGGCTACTACGGCATGCTGTTCCTCTCCACCCTCTACTTCCAGCAGGAGCGCGGGTACGACGCCCTGACCACCGGCCTCGCCCTGCTGCCCTCGGTCTGCATGGGCCTGATCGCGGCCCCCGTCTTCGCCCGCGTCGCCGCGCGCACCGGCCCGTACGTGCCCATGACGGTGGGCCTCTTCCTGGGTGCCGCGGGGTTCCTCGGCTGGCTGCTGGCCGGCTCCGACACCCCCTACCCCGTCCTGCTGTTCGCCCTGATCGCCACCGGCCTCGGGCAGACCATGACGGCCCTCGCCTCCATGGCCGCGATCATCGAGTCGGCCCCGGCGGACGGGGCCGGCGTGGCCTCCGCGGTCTTCAACGTCTCGCGTCAGGTCGGCAGCGCGGTCGGCGTCGCCCTGTTCGGCACCCTCGTCGCCACGGCCGACCGTCTCACCGACGGCCTCCACCTCTCCGCCGCCCTCGCCACGGCGGCCTTCCTCACCGGCGGCGTCCTCGCCGTCGGCGCGCGGCGCAAGACCGCGGCCACCGCCACCACCACCGCCTAGAACCCGCCCAGAACCCGCAAGGAGCCAGCGCACCATGAGCACTACCCCCACCGACGCGCCGACCGGCCGCCCGGATGCCGGCCCCCGTCCCGCCACCGTGCTGCGCGGCCTGCTGAGCCCCGAAGGGCTCGACGCGCTCGACTGGACGACCTGGTCCGAGCCCGGCCGCGCCGGCGTCGAGGCCGTACGGCTCTACACCACGGACGGCCCCAGCCCGGCGACCGGCCTCATCAGCCGCATGGCGCCGGGCGCCCACGGCGACCTGCACGAACACCTCGGCTACGAAGCGATGTTCGTCCTCCAGGGCGAGCTGTGCGACGACAGCGGCGCCCGCTACACCACCGGCGACCTGATCGTCGTGGAGCCGGGGAGCGTGCACCAGGTGAGCACCGAGACGGGCTGCGTCGTCCTCGGCTTCCGGGACGCGCCCACCGCGCCGCTGCGCTGACGCCTTTCCCACCTGGCGTTTTCCTCCGTCCGACGCCTTCCTCCATCGGACGATGCGGGACCCCGCGGTGCGGCCGAGACTGATGTCGACCACAAGTCGGCCGCACCCCGGGGAAAGCGAAGACATGGAACCCTTCTACGTACTGACAGACGCCGAGCGCGACGGACTCCGCACCGTCCTGGAAACTGTCGGGAAGAACCCGTACGAGGACTACCCGGCCTTCTCCCGCGCGGTGGCGGACGTCGTGGACCGGGGCGAGGTCCCGGCCTTCTTCCGCGAGGTGTGCGCCCGGATCCGCGCGGAGCGCGAGTCCGGCGCCTCCGACGCCCACGTGCTGCGCAACTGCCCGCTGGACAGGGAGATTCCGGAGCTCGACCTGGACGACCCGATCGCGGACAAGCACCGCAAGAAGAAGACCTTCGTCGGCGAGGTCTTCCTGGAGCTCTTCGGACAGCTCGTGGGCACCCCGCTGCTCTCCTACGCCACCCGCTTCAACGGCGACTTCTTCACCGACGTCATCGCGATCAACCGTTACAGCGGCAAGCAGACGGGCTTCAGCGACAGCGAACTCGTCTTCCACAACGACCGCACCGCCCACCCGGTGCGCGCCGACTTCATCTCGCTGCTCGGCATGCGCTGCCCGGACGGCGACTACATCTACACGGGCTTCGTCGACGGCCGCAGCCTGCTCGCCCACCTCTCCGAGGAGGAGCAGGAGATCCTGCGGCAGCCGTACTTCATCACGCCGTTCGACGTCCTCTCGCGGGACAACAACGGGGACCTGACGGACTCCGGGGAGCACCCGATCCTGGAGAACCACCACAGCTTCCGCTACCTCGACACCAGCACCACGGTGGTCCCCGGCGGCCCGGAGAAGGCCAAGGACGCACTGCTGGCGCTGAAGAACGCGCTGGTCAAGGCGGAGAAGAAGCGGCACCGCGTGCAGAACGGCGACCTGTTCACGTTCGCCAACCAGGACGGCCTGCACAGCCGGGACAAGATGGAGATCAACGACCCGGCGCGGGCCCGGCGGCGCTGGCTGCTCAAGACCTACGCCTTCCGCGACCAGGCGGCCGCGGACCGGCACGCCGACCGCTGGATCGGGGGGATCCAGGGGCGGGTCGGCGACTGACCGTTCCGCCGCCGCCGTCCACGGCCCGTGGGCCCCGCTTCCGCCGGGGCCCACGGGCCGCGCCCGTTTTTCCGTACCGTTCCCACCCGCTCGTTGTGCGGGTCCGTTGTGCCGCGCCCGTTCTCCGGCTCCGGCTCCGGGGCGGGCTCCGGGACGGGCGGCTACCGCAGGGCGTCGTCCTCGCGGAACGCGGGGCCCCCGGCGGTGCGGCCGCACCACTCGTTGCCGCGGGCGAGCGCCTGGGCGGTGGTGATGAAGGCCATGACCGCCGACGACTCCTCGGGCGTCGTGCGGACCCCGATGCCGAGGCGGCGCTTGACGGCGGGCTCGAAGGGCACGGCGCGCAGACTCGGCGAGACGGCGGACAGGGCCAGGGACGGCAGCACGGTGACCCCGATGCCCGCGGAGACCATGCTCAGCAGGACCTGCAGGTCCTGGATGCGGTGGGTGACCCTCAGCCGGCTGTCGGCGGCCGCGAACAGCGCCCGGAGGGTGGGTTCCACGCCGTCGGTGGGAAGGAGGATCTCCTCCTGGGCGAGCTGACGCACCGACAGGCCGGAGGTCGAGGCCCAGCGGTGCTGCTGGGGCAGAACGACGCACATTTCGTCCTGCAGCAGCGGGAAGGTCCGCAGACCGGGTTTCGGCAGCGTCACGACGCCGACGTCGACCATCTGCTCGTGCAACATCTCCGTGATCTTGCTGTCGTTTCCCTCGCGCAGCACGATCTCCAGGTTCCGGAACCGCGCCCGGAATTCCGTGATGAGCCGGGGCAGTAACTGGAGGGAGAAACTCTGGCTCGTGCCGATGACGATCCTGCGGTCGGCACCCCGCGGTGCCGCGGCAGCGGCGTCCAGGCGTATCTGCTCGACGTTGCGTAATGCGGAACGGGCATGCTCGATGATGCGCTGCCCCGCCTGGGTCAGGTCCACGCCCCCGCGGTCGCGCGTCATGATTCCCACCCGCAGTTCGGCCTCCAGACTCGCCATCGCATGACTGACCGCGGATTGACTGACACCCAATAAATCGGCTGCCTTGGTAAAACTTCCGGTGTCGGCGATGGCAACAAAAGCAGCCAGCTGTGAAAGTTTCATTGATTTCCCGTTTCGTCGACCGGACCGGACGAGCCGGTCAGCCCTGACCGCACGGCCGGCCGTCCGGCGCGTGCTGCATCAACAGCACGGCTTCGAGCCGGCTGCGGACGCCGAGCTTCGTGAGCACGTGCGAGATGTGGCTCTTGACCGTGCTGGGGGCCACCCGGAGCGAGGACGCCGCCTCGGCGGTGCTGAGGCCCGCGGCGAGCAGGGCGAAGACCTCGCGCTCCCGTTCGGTGAGGGTGCGCAGGGGATCGGGCCGCCGGAAGGCGGCACGCCCTTCCCCGTCGGGGGCGGGAGCGGGAGCGGCGGCGTGGGGCCGGGGGGCGGGCCCGTCGACGTCGAGCAGTTCGGGGGAGAGCAGCCGGTGTCCGGCGGCCACCGCACCGGCCGCGGCCGCCAGGCCGTCGCCCCCGCAGGTCCTGACCAGGCAGCCCGCGGCGCCCGCGGCGAAGGCCGCGTCGAGGGCGTGCCGCGTCCAGTGCGCCGCCACGAGCAGGGCGGGGATGCCGCGGGCGGCCAGGCCCCGCACGGCGTCGGCGGGCAGCGGCCCCCGCTCCACGGCGAGGACGGCCACGTCCACCCGGTCCAGCGGCCACTGCGGCAGCGGTCGCCGGGCGTCCACGGCGCGCACGACGCACGGCCGGCCGCCCCCGCGCAGGGCGGCACCCAGGAAATCACGGGATTCGGGATCGTGAACGGCCAGCAACACGACGGGGCGAG
This sequence comes from Streptomyces sichuanensis, assembly GCF_020328095.1. Classification (NCBI taxonomy): domain Bacteria; kingdom Bacillati; phylum Actinomycetota; class Actinomycetes; order Kitasatosporales; family Streptomycetaceae; genus Streptomyces; species Streptomyces sichuanensis. The sequence continues at coordinate 35,536 of NZ_JAIXMK010000049.1, read as the reverse complement.
CGAGAAGTCCGCCTGACGCTTCCATGCCGGCCTTTCTCCTGTCTCTCATCCGGGAGGGGGAAAGAAAGGGAAATGCACAGCGCAATACGGTCGGACGACCCCCCATGCCGACTCAGCGCAGAAGCTGATGCGTAACTTACATTCAGAGATCTCCTGCAGCAAGAGCGGACAGAATGCACACCCCACTAAACCCCGGGGTATTCATTCGGTGGCACCTGCACACGGGGCTTTGTCCATACAGCATGCGGCCCGTCTTCCGCCAGGGCCACCCGGGCCCTGCGGACACGCCCTAGGGCCAGCCCCGCAGGGCGGCCGCGGCCACCTTTTCCAATTGCGTGCGGCTCGCGCCGTCCCGGGCCTGCTGGGCCATGCCCTGGAACACGGCGAGCACGAGACGGGCCAGCGCCGGGGCTTCCTCCGGTGGCAGTTCGCCCGCCCGCGCACCACGGCGGATGCGTTCCTCCAGGACCGCGGTGGCCGCGCGGCGCCGCACGCGCAGCGCCTCCTCCGCATCGCCGCTGGTGGTGGTGCCCTGGTCGCCCGCACCGATCAGGAAGCAGCCCCGGGGCCGGCCCTCCGTCGTCAGCTGGGCCGCCGCCTCGCGCAGCAGCCGCTCCATGGCGGCCCGGGCGGTCGGCTCCTCCTCGACGGCACGCACGGCCCAGCTGCCGTACCGCTCCTGGTAGCGGTCGAGGGCCTCGCCGAAGAGCGCCGCCTTGTCGCCGAAGGCGGCGTAGAGGCTGGGTGCGCCGATGCCCATGGCGCGGGTGAGGTCGGCGATCGAGGTGGCTTCGTAGCCGCGGGCCCAGAAGGCCAGGACGGCCTGTTCGAGCGCCGCGTCACGGTCGAAGGATCGCGGCCGTCCGCGCGTGGGAGCCATGGCCCAAATTCTATAGCGGCCACTAGACAATGCGCTACGGCCACATCGCGGGGACGCGCGGCGCCTACCGCGTCTCGGTCACCTTGGCCAGGGCCCGCGGCGCGTCCGGGTCCTGGCCGCGGGCGACGGCGATCTCGTGGACCAGCATCTGCAACGGGAGGATCTCCAGCACCGGTTGGAGCTCCTCGGCCACGGCCGGGGCCGGCAGGGCGAAGCCGGCCGACGCCCGGGCGACCTCCGCCGGGCCACCGACGACGAACAGGTCGGCACCGCGGCCGCGCAGCCGCTGCAGCACCGGCCGGAGCGCCTCGCCGGCCCTGCCCCCGGGGACGACGGCGATGACGGGCGAGAGGGCGTCGACCATGGCCAGCGGACCGTGCAGCAGGTCGGCGCCCGAGTAGGACAGGGCGGGGACATAGCTGGTCTCCATCAGCTTCAGCGCCGCCTCCCTGGCGGTGGGGTAGCCGTAGCCGCGGGAGGTGAGGATCATGCGCTCGGCGAAGCGGTAGCGGCCCGCCAGCCGCTCGACCTCCTCGCCGCGCTCCAGGATCCGCAGCGCCGCCTCCGGCAGCACCCGGGCCCGCGCGCCGTCGCCGCCGCGCAGACCTTCGGCGAAGAGGTAGAGGGTGAGCAGCGAGGCGGTGTACGTCTTGGTCGCGGGGAGCGCCCGTTCCGGGCCGGCCAGGATGTCGAGGTGGTGCTCGCAGACGCCCGCCAGCGGGGAGTCCGCGTTGTTGGTGACCGCCAGCGTGACGGCCCCGGCCTCGCGTGCGGCCCGGGTGGAGGCCACGAGGTCGGGCGAGGCGCCGGACTGGCTGACGGTGACGACCAGGACGTCCCGGAGGTCGGGCCGCGCCCCGTAGATCGTGGTCGTCGACATGGAGGTCAGCCCGCAGGGCAGGCCCAGCCGCACTTCGAGGAGGTACTTGGCGTACAGGGCGGCGTTGTCGGACGTGCCGCGTGCGGTGAGGAGGACGAACCGGGGCCCGCGGGCGGCGATCCGCGCGGCGGTCTCCCGGATCCGGTCCGCGCCCTCGTCGAGGATGCGGCGCAGGACGACGGGCTGCTCGGTCATCTCGCCGGACATGAGGCGGCCCGGCCGCTCCCTGGTCATGGCTCCCAGTCGACCACGCTGCGGGGGCCGCCCGCCAGCCGGATGGGCGGGGACCACTCTCTGCTAGATTGGTCTATACCACCGAGTTTATTCTTCAGATCGGCAGGCCCAGCGTGGAAATTGTCATCGTTCCGGACGCCAAGGCAGGCGGCGAACTGATTGCGGACACCATCGCCGCCCTGCTGGACCGCAAGCCCGACGCCCTGCTCGGCGTGGCCACCGGCTCGACCCCACTGCCCGTCTACGAGGCGCTGACGGCCAAGGTCCGCACGGGCGCCGTCGACGCCTCGCGCGCCCGCATCTGCCAGCTCGACGAGTACGTCGGACTGCCCGCCGACCACCCCGAGTCCTACCGATCGGTGGTGCTGCGCGAGGTGGTCGAGCCGCTCGGTCTGACCGAGGCGTCCTTCATGGGCCCCGACGGCACCGCCGAGGACGTCCAGGCCGCCTGCGAGGCGTACGACCGCGCCCTGCCGGCGGCCGGCGGCGTCGACCTGCAGCTGCTCGGCATCGGCACCGACGGGCACATCGGCTTCAACGAGCCGTGCTCCTCCCTCGCCTCGCGCACCCGCATCAAGACGCTGACGCAGCAGACCCGCGTCGACAACGCGCGTTTCTTCGACGGCGACATCGACCAGGTGCCGCACCACGTCATCACCCAGGGCATCGGCACCATCCTGGAGGCCCGCCACCTGGTGCTGCTGGCGACGGGCGAGGGCAAGGCGGACGCCGTGGCGGCGAGCGTGGAGGGCCCGGTCTCGGCGTTCGTGCCCGCCTCCGCGCTGCAGCTGCATCCGCATGCGACGGTGGTCGTCGACGAGGCCGCCGCGTCGAAGCTGAAGCTGGCCGACTACTTCCGCGCCACGTACGCGGCCAAGCCGGCCTGGCAGGGCCTGTAACCCCGACCCATTACAGGACCTGCCGGCGCCGCGGTCCTCAAACGCCGGACGGGCTGAATTTCAGCCCGTCCGGCGTTTGAGGACCGGGGGTCCGGGGGCGGAGCCCCCGGTTACGCCCCCGCGACGACCTCCGCGGCAGCGACCCCGCACACCCGCGCCGCCCCGTGCGTGGCAACATGCAGCGCCCCCGCCGGCGGGGCCTCGTTGAGGCCCATCTCCACCACGACCGTGTCCGGCCGGGCCGCCACCAGCGTCCCCAGAGCCGCGGCCATCCACGCATGCCGGTGCACGTCGCGCACGACCGCGACGACCCGCCGCTCCCCCGCCGCCGCGAGCACCGCTTCCGCCCCGGCCGACCCGGGCCCGTACGTCCCGGTCTCCGTTCCCGGCAGCAGCCGCACCAGTTCGGCGCCCACGCCCCACGGCGTCTCGTCGCCGACGGCGATGTTGGCCAGCGGCGTGAACGCCGCGACGTGCACGGGCGCCGAGAGGGGTGCCCAGCCGGGCGAGGCCGTCACCCGCAGGGCCCGCCGCGCCGCCTCCAGCCCCACCTCCGGGGCCGGTGCGGCTCCCTCCCGTGCCGCACCCGCCCCCGAGGTCCAGGCCGCGAGCGACCGCACCCGCGCGGCGGCGTCCGCGAGCCGCTCCTCGGCCAGCTCCCCGCCCCGCACGGCCGCCACGAGCGCGTCGCGCAGCCGCAGCACCGTCTCCTCGTCGGCCAGGCCGCCGCCCACGCAGATGGCGTCGGCGCCCGCCGCCAGGGCCATGACGCTGCCGCGTTCGATGCCGTACGTCGCGGCGATCGCCTTCATCTCCATGCCGTCGGTGACGATCAGGCCGTCGAAGCCGAGGCCGCCGCGGGTGACGGGCGCGCGCAGCAGCCCGTGCAGGGCGACGGGGCTGAGGGTGGCGGGCAGGGCGGGGTCGAGCGCGGGCAGCAGGATGTGGGCGCTCATCACCGCCTTGGTGCCGGCGGCCACGGCCGCCCGGAAGGGCACCAGTTCGCGCGCGTGCAGCGTGGTGAGGTCCGCGTCGATGCGCGGCAGGTCGTGGTGGGAGTCGACGGCGGTGTCGCCGTGGCCGGGGAAGTGCTTGGTGCAGGCGGCGACGCCGGCGGACTGCAGCCCCTCGACGTAGGCGGCGGTGTGCCGGGCGACGAGGTGCGGGTCGGCGCCGAAGGAGCGGACGCCGATGACGGGGTTGTCCGGGTCGGAGTTGACGTCGGCGGACGGCGCCCAGTTGAGGTTGACGCCGCACGCGGCGAGGCGGCAGCCGAGCTCGCGGGCGACGGCCCGGGTGAGGGCGGTGTCGTCGACCGTGCCGAGGGCGAGGTTGCCGGGGAAGGAGGAGCCCGTGCGGACCTCCAGGCGGGTGACGTCGCCGCCCTCCTCGTCGATGGCGACGAGCACGTCCTCGCGCTCGGCGCGCAGCTGTGCGGTCAGCGCGGCGAGCTGCTCGGGCGAGGCGATGTTGCGGCCGAAGAGGCCGACGGCGGCCAGGCCCTCGCCGAGCCTGCGCAGCAGCCAGCCGGGGGCGGTGGTGCCGGTGAAGCCCGGCTGGAGGACGGTGAGGGCGTCCTGCGTGAGCGTGTCCATGAGAAGTAGTGCTAGCCCTTCACTGCGCCGGACGTCAGTCCTCCGACCGCCTTGCGCTGGAGGATGACGAAGAGGATGAGGATCGGCACGGCGAAGAGCGAGGAGGCGGCCATCGTGGCGCCCCAGTCGTCGCCGAAGGTGGTGCGGAAGCCCGTGAGCCAGAGCGGCAGGGTCTGGGAGCCGGGGTCCTTGTTGAGGATCAGGACCATCGGGAACTCGTTCCACACGGTGATGAAGCCGAAGAGCGAGGTGGCCATCACGCCGGGGGCGAGCAGCGGGAAGACCACCCTGACGAAGGCTTGGAAGCGGGTGCAGCCGTCGACCATCGCGGACTCCTCCAGCTCCTTGGGCACGGCGGCGACGTAGCCGCGCAGCGTCAGGACGGTGAAGGGCAGCACCATCACGGTGTAGATGGCGGCGAGCGGCAGCAGGCCGTTCAGCATGTCCGCGTCGCGCACGATCATGTAGTAGGCGATGACCATGACCTCCCAGGGCGCCATCTGGGCCATCATCATCACGAGGATGAAGCTCTTGCGGCCCTTGAAGCGCATGCGGGCGACGGCGAAGGACGCGAGCAGCGCGATGACGAGCGAGAGGCCGACCGCGACGAGGGTGACGGTGAGCGAGTTGCCCACGAGGGTCCAGAAGCCGTCCGCGTCGACCGCCTTGGTGAAGTGGTCGAGGGTGGGGCTGGCCGGGAACCAGACGGGGGTGTCGCTGACGATGTCCTTGTTGGCCTTGAAGGCCGTGGCGAACATCCAGTAGACGGGGAACGCGAAGGCGACGAAGAGGACGACTGCCGTCGCCCCCGGCCAGACGCGGCCGATGCCGGCGGACAGGGAGCGTGAGCGCCTCACAGCTCGTCCTCCTCTTGCTTGAGAACCAGGCGCAGGTAGTACGCGGTCAGGGCCAGCAGGATCACGATGGTGAGGATGGAGATGGCGGACCCCATGCCGAAGTGCTGGCTGCCCATGCCCTCCTGGAAGGCGTAGACGGGCAGGGTCTCGGTGAGCCGGTCGGGTCCGCCCTCGTTGATCGCGAAGACCTGGGTGAACGCCTTGAAGACCCAGATGACCTCAAGGAAGGTCGTGGCGAGGAAGAAGGGCTTGAGGAAGGGGAAGGTCACCGAGGTGAACTGCTTCCGGCTGCCGGCGCCGTCCAGCGAGGCGGCCTCGTACAGCTCCTTGGGGATCGTGGTGGTCGCGGCGTAGAGGTTGATCGCCACGAAGGGGATCGACTGCCAGACGATCAGCACGGTGATGACGAAGAAGGTGGACAGCTGGCCGCTGGTCCAGTTGAAGCCGGCCATCGCGTGCCAGCCGAGCGCGTCCAGCACGTGGTTGACGACGCCGAAGCGCTGGTCGAAGAGCCACTGGAAGACGGTGGTCGCCGCGACGACGGGCATGGCCCAGGCGAGGACGAGGCCGAGCGCGAGCAGCAGCCGCAGCCGGGCGCCCAGGCGGGCGAGCAGCAGACCGATCAGACAGCCGAGCGTCATGATCAGCACGACGTTGGCGGCGGTGAAGACCACCGAACGTCCGGTGACGGACCAGAACTCGGAACTGCCGAGCACCTCGCCGTAGTTGTCGAAGCCGGCCCACTCGGTGACGTGCCGGATCAGCTGGCGCTTGTTGAGGTTCTGCAGCGACAGCAGGCCGTTCTTGACCATCGTCCAGCCGAGCAGCAGCACGGTGAGGAGGACGGCGGGGAGGATCAGCAGGTACGGGACGCTCCGGGCGGCCCGCCCGGGGCGGGGACGGGACGGCGGTGCGCCGCCCTTGCCGATCCGGGGTGCGGGCCCGGTGGCCGGCACCTCTTCGATCTGCGCTGACATCGTCGTCCGCCTTCTCCCCTGTGCAAGCTGTGGAACGGTGTTACGCGGGAGGCGGTCGCGTGGGCGTACGGGCGTCCGCCCGCGCGACCGGCCGGGTCACTGCTTCTGGCTGAGGCGCTTGTTCATGTCGGCCTCGACCTGCTTGGCCGCTTCCTCGGGCGACTTGCCGCTCAGGACGGCCGTCATGTACGCCTTGACCGGGTTGGGGGCGTTCTCCACCGCGGCCCACTCGGGGATCAGCGGGGTGGTGCCGCCGCCCTTGGCCGCGGGGGCGGCGGCCTCGGCGGCCGCGTTGCCCTTCACGTTGGCCAGCAGCGCTTCCTTGTTGGGGATCGAGCCGACCTCCTTGGAGAGGGCGCCCTCGTTCTTGTCGGACAGTGCGATCTTCAGGAACTCCTTCGCGAGCTCCTTCTTCTTGCTGCCCTCGGAGATCGCGAGGTTGGAGCCGCCGAGGAAGACGCCCTCGGGCTTGTCGGCGCTCTCACCGGGGATGGTGAAGTAGCCGATCTCCTTCTCGATCTCCGGGTTGGCCTTGATCGCGGTCTGGGCCTCCCAGCCCATGCCGATGAACGCGCCGGTCTTGCCCTTGGCGAAGACGTCGGCCTGCTGCGGGGTGGCCTCGTCCTTGTCCTTGGGGGCCTTGGAGAAGGACTGGTACTGCTTGTAGACGTCCATGGCCTTGGCGACCTTGGGGTCGCCGAGGTTGGAGACGTACTTCTTGCCGTCCTTCTTCACCAGGTCCGCGCCGGTGCCGATGGTCAGGCCGTCGAAGAAGTACCAGTTCTGGCCGGGGAGGTAGAGCGGCTCGGCATCGCCCTTCTTCTGAATGGCATCGAGGTCCTTGAAGAACTCCTCCCGGGTCTTCGGGGTGTCCTTGATGCCGGCGTCGGCCCAGATCTTCTTGTTGTAGATGACGACGCGGCTCGCGGCGTACCAGGGGGCGGCGTACTGCTTGCCCTCGAAGACGGCCGGCTTGTTGAGGGAGTCGGTCCAGTCGGCGCCGATCTCCTTCTTGAGGTCGTCGAGCTCGGCGAGGCCACCGGTCTGGGCGTAGGAGGGCGTCTGGGTGTTGCCGATCTCCACGACGTCCGGCGGGCTGGACTCGGAGAGGGCGGTGGTGAGCTTCTGCTGGATGCCGTCCCACTTCTGGATCTGGATGTCGAGCTTCGCACCGGTCTTCTGTTCGAACTCGGCCTGCACGGCCTTGGTCCAAGCAGGCGGATTCGAGCCATCCATGAACCAGACGGTCAGGGTCTTGCCCCGGGAACCGTCGGCACCCGTCTCCTTGTCGCTGTCGCTGGACCCACAGGCAGCAACACTCACCAACATGGCCGCGACACCCGTCGCCGCTATGAGCCCACGCTTCACAGCACTCTCCTCAAGGACCGGATGGTCTTTAATGGTTTAGACCAGTGCCCGCAGCTTGGCCTAGACCTTTTGGGGTGTCAAGGGTGTATAAGAGTCGCTGTCGGCTCCGTTACCGGACCGACACCTCAAGGTCGACCCGGGCTTCTCGGCCCCCTCGGGCTCTGCCCGTGCCACCATGTGACCGCGAAGTACGGAGGAGCCGGTGACGGCAGCAGGAACGGAGTCGGGAAGGCACGCCATGGCGACCGAGGGCGGCACGACGGAGGGCGGCGGCACCGCGGGTGGCGCGCGGACCGCGCGCGTTCCCAAGTATTACCGGCTCAAACGGCACTTGCTGGACATGACCGAAACCATGCCCCCCGGCACCCCCGTGCCACCGGAGCGCACCCTGGCCGCCGAGTTCGACACCTCACGGACGACGGTGCGCCAGGCCCTCCAGGAACTGGTCGTCGAGGGACGACTGGAACGAATCCAGGGCAAGGGGACATTCGTCGCGAAGCCCAAGGTCTCCCAGGCGCTGCAACTGACCTCGTACACCGAGGACATGCGCGCCCAGGGCCTGGAGCCCACCTCGCAGCTGCTCGACATCGGCTACGTCACCGCCGACGACCGGCTCGCCTCCCTGCTCGACATCGCCACGGGCGGCCGCGTGCTGCGCATCGAGCGGCTGCGTCTGGCCAGCGGCGAGCCCATGGCGATCGAGACGACGCACCTGTCGGCGAAGCGCTTCCCGGCGCTGCGCCGGAGCCTGGCCAAGTACACCTCCCTCTACACCGCCCTGGCCGAGGTGTACGACGTCCACCTCGCCGAGGCCGAGGAGACGATCGAGACATCCCTGGCCACCCCCCGCGAGGCGAGCCTGCTGGGCACGGACGTGGGACTGCCGATGCTGATGCTCTCGCGCCACTCGCTGGACGCGGAGGGCAAGCCGGTGGAGTGGGTCCGCTCGGTGTACCGCGGAGACCGCTACAAGTTCGTTGCGAGGCTGCAGCGGCCGGCGACGTAGGGGCACCGGCGGAGACCACCCGCACGGCCGGGGGTCCGGGGGGTTGCCCCCGGAACAGCACAGCGTGGCGAGGCTGCAGCGACCGGCGACGTAGGGGCACCGGCGGAGACCACCCGCACGGCCGGGGGTCCGGGGGGTTGCCCCCGGAACAGCACAGCGTGGCGAGGCTGCAGCGACCGGCGACGTAGGGGCACCGGCGGAGACCACCCGCACGGCCGGGGGTCCGGGGGGTTGCCCCCGGAACAGCACAGCGTGGCGAGGCTGCAGCGGCCGGCGACGCAGGGCGGCAGCGCGGGCCGCGGGCGGCCCCGGCGCGGGGTGCTGCGGGCGCGCTCGTCCGCCCGGGGACCCAGGGGTGAGCAGTGCCTTGATCACCGCGTACGGTGTCGGAATGAGCCAAGCCGTCGATGCTGTCGATGCCGCCGCGATCGCTCTGAACGAGCGTTCCTGGACCCCTTCGGACTACGAGCTGGCCCTCGGACGGGAGTTCTTCGCCCGCCGTGACGGGCTGGAGCAGCGTCTCCTGCCGGGCATGCCCGCGTGCCCCACCCCTCAGGGCTGGGGCACGCAGCACGTGCTGTGGCTGGAGGACGTGGCCCGCCTGGCCGACGAGATGCTCGCCGCCTGGCAGGCATGGTTGCCGGACAGCCACATGATGGCGCTGCTCGGCGCCTACGCCGGGCTGGCCCGGTCGGTCGCACCGCTGTCGGCGCAGCTGGCCCAGGCGTGGGAGGCCGAGTGGACCGGCCCCGCGAGCCAGCAGGAGACCTCGTGGTGGGAGGACTGGCACCTGCCGCCCGAGCAGCGGCAGCAGATCGACGCGCTGACCGACCGCCTGGTCGTCGTCGGCTCGGTCATGGTCATGGCCGTCGGCCGGGGGGCCGAGTCGGGCCGCTGAGGCCCGCCCCGGCTCCCCGGCCACCCCGGCGGTGGTGCCGGCGGTGCCGGACGCGGCCGGCTAGGCCGCCGTGGTCAGCTCCTCCCGGTGGCGCAGCCGCATCGGCTCCGTCCCGTCCGCGTTGTGCCGTGCCGCCCACACCTCCAGTGCGGTGCGGCACGCGTGGTCGAGGTGGCGCAGGCCGGAGAGGTCGAGCTCCAGCGGCCGGTCGCGGGGCAGGGCGTGGAGGGTGTCCAGGAGCGGGGGCAGCCGGAGGAAGGTGGCGTTGCCCGTCAGGGTGACCAGCACCCGGCCGTCCGTCCTGTCGTCGACGGCGACGCCGACCTTGGAGGTCTCCCACGCCGACTTCACGACCGCGAGCAGCAGGCCGAGCACCACGCCCTCGAACATGCTGGTGGACACGATCGCGACGGCCGTGACCGCGAGGATCACCACCTCGCCGCGGTGGTCGCGCCACAGCGGGGGCAGGTCCTTGAACGGCACCAGCTTGCAGCCGGCGTGGACCAGGACGCCGGCGAGGGCGGCCAGCGGGATGACGCCGATGGCGGCCGGCAGCAGGACGGCGAACAGGAGCAGCCAGGCGCCGTGCAGCACGCGCGAGAGCGAGGTCCGGGCGCCGGCCTGGACGTTGGCGGAGCTGCGGACGATGACCGCGGTCATCGGCAGGGCGCCGAGGATGCCGCAGACGGTGTTGCCGACGCCCTGGGCCATCAGCTCCTTGTCGTAGTGGGTGGGGGGACCGTCGTGCATGCGGTCGACCGCGGCGGCGCTGAAGAGGGTCTCGGCCGAGGCGATCAGGGCGAAGGCCAGGACCGTGCCCAGGGCGGCGACGCTGGCCAGGCTCGTCATGTCGTTCAGGCCGGGCGGCTGGATGGCGTCGAACAGGCCGTTCACCTCGACGTTGGCGATGTCCAGGCCGCCCAGCGCGGTCACGGCCGTGGCCAGGGCGACGGCCACCAGCGGGGCCGGGACCAGGTGGGCCTTGGCCGGGAGCTTCTTCCACAGCACCAGGACGGCGATGGTCCCGGCGCCGACCGCGAAGGAGACCAGCGCGTCCCGGTCGGTGACGACGTCCGCGACCAGTCCCGGTATCCCGGCGATCTTCTCCAGGCCGGAGCGCGGCTGCCGGACCCCGGCCATCGTGTACAGCTGGCCGAACAGCAGGACGAGTCCGATGCCGGCGAGCATGCCCTGGACGACGGCGACGGAGATCGCTCTGAACCAGCGGCCGAACTTCAGGGCGCCCAGGCCGAGTTGGAGCAGGCCGGTGACGAGGACGATGGCACCGAGGGTGCCGAGCCCGAACTCCCGCACGGCTTCGAAGACGAGCACGGTGAGACCGGCCGCCGGGCCGCTGACCTGGAAGGTGCTGCCGGGCATGGCGCCGACGACCAGGCCGCCGACGATGCCGGTGATCAGTCCGAGCTCGGCCGGCACGCCCGAGGCGACGGCGACGCCGACGCACAGCGGGAGGGCGACCAGGAAGACGACGAGCGACGCGAGTGCGTCACGCCGCAGGGCGGGAGGGTCTTTGAGGGTGGAGAACATGGGTGAGGGTTCCTTGTGATTCAAGGTGTCGTGCACGGCGGAGTGCTGAGCGGTGCTTCGCTGGGAACCGCTTGCTACAGCGGCCCGAACGAGCGGCCGCCGCCGGGCCGGTGCGCCCTGACCGCACCGGTGTGGACCTCGTAGTACCAGGCGTGAAGGGACAGCAGCCCTTCCGCCATGCGTTCGCGCACGCACGGGTAGGCGCGCAGCCGTTCGAGCTGGGCCACCGCGTGGTGCTGCACGGCCTCGGCCATGTCGGCGGAGACGGGGGCCAGTTGACTCCGCGGGGCCCGCACGGCCCGCGGTACGGCACGCTCCAGCCAGCCCCGCACGGCGGGGGCGGAGGAGAGCTCGTCGTCCTGCACGATGGCGGTCACCGCGCCGCAGTGGGAGTGACCGCAGACGATGATGTCGCGGACGCCCAGGACGCGCACGGCGTACTCGATGGTGGCCGTCTCCCCGGCCGGGTGGTCGTGGTGGTACTCGGGCACGATGTTGCCCGCGGTGCGGAGCTCGAAGAGTTCGCCGGGGCGTGCGCCCGTGATGAGGGACGGCACGACGCGCGAGTCGGAACAGCTGATGAACAGGGCCTCGGGCGACTGTCCGGCCTCCAGGGCGCGGAAGCTCTCGGCGTTCTCGGCGACGTGACTCGCGAAGGATCGGGCGTTGTCGATGAGCGACTTCATGGTGGCCTGCCTCCTGCGTCTCGCAGTTCGGGACGCGGTGTGGTCGGGTCGGGTCATGTGGATCGGCATTGCCTGGTTCGGGCGCCGCGGCAAGGGGGCGCCGACGGCCGCCGGTCCGATTGTCCGGTGCGGCCGCGACCAATACTTTACCCACACATTACTTGCTGATGACAGACTTTATTTTCCTCAAACAGGGCGCATAGAGGGGCACTTGCGCCCCTCACGGCGCCCGACGCGCCCCGTCGTCGCAAGCCCCCCGCGCACGGTTCGGGCGGAGTTCAACCATCCGAATCCCTGGAGCGCCACGGGTGTTGCCGTTCCGATATGCGGATGGGGGGTGACGTCCGGAGGCTGCCTCCCCTAAATTCCTGCGCATTACGCAAGTGATCGCTCAGGGGACGGAGTCACGCATGTCGGAACCACCCGCTCAGCCACCGGGGAGCCCCACCAGACAGGCCGTCAGCCTGCCGCTGGTCGTCGCCGGCGTGTGCCTGGCGCTGCCGTTCGCGGCGATGCTCTGGGTCGACTCGTACTCCCGGCTCACCCCGGCCTTCATCGGCATTCCCTTCTTCTACTGGTACCAGATGCTGTGGGTGGTCCTCTCGACGCTGCTCACCGTCACCGCCTACGTCATCGTCCGCCGTCACGAGCGGCGGCGCACCCGGGCGCACGAGGGGGGTGAGTCCCGGTGAAGGACGGCGTGAACGGTGTCGCGCTCACCGTCTTCATCGTCTTCTTCCTGGCCGTCACCGTGATGGGCTTCATGGCCTCGAAGTGGCGGCGTGCGGAGAACGCGAACAATCTCGACGAATGGGGGCTCGGCGGCCGTTCTTTCGGCACCTGGGTCACCTGGTTCCTGCTGGGCGGCGACCTCTATACCGCTTATACGTTCGTGGCGGTCCCGGCGGCCATTTACGCGGGCGGCGCGGCGGGCTTCTTCGCGGTGCCCTACACGATCCTCTGCTATCCGCTGGTGTTCACCTTCCTGCCCCGGCTCTGGTCGGTCTCCCACAAGCACGGCTATGTGACCTCCTCCGACTTCGTGCGGGGCCGTTTCGGCTCCAAGGGCCTTTCGCTCGCCCTCGCGCTGACCGGAATCCTGGCCACGATGCCGTACATCGCCCTGCAACTGGTCGGCATCCAGGCCGTCCTGGACGTCATGGGCGTGGGCGGCGGCGAGAACACCAACTGGTTCGTGAAGGACCTGCCGCTGCTCATCGCCTTCGGCGTGCTCGCGGCCTACACCTATTCCTCCGGGCTGCGCGCGCCCGCGCTGATCGCCTTCGTCAAGGACACCTTGATCTACATCGTGATCATCGTGGCGATCGTGTACATCCCGATCAAGCTGGGTGGCTTCGACGACATCTTCGCGAAGGCCGGTCACGCGTTCGCGGCCGAAAACCCGGCAACCGGAAAACCGCGCGGCTCGCTCGTCACCGCCCCGCAGGCGCAGTGGGCGTACGCGACCCTCGCCCTCGGCTCGGCGATGGCCCTCTTCCTCTATCCGCACTCCGTGACGGCGGTGCTCTCCAGCCGCAGCCGCAACGTCATCCGGCGCAACACCACCATCCTTCCCCTCTACTCCCTGATGCTGGGCCTGCTGGCGATGCTCGGCTTCATGGCGATCGCCGCCGGGGTGAAGGTCAAGAACGGCCAGCTGGCCATCCCGCAGCTGTTCGAGGACATGTTCCCGGACTGGTTCACGGGCGTGGCCTTCGCGGCCATCGGCATCGGCGCGCTCGTACCGGCCGCCATCATGTCGATCGCCGCCGCAAATCTCTTCACGCGCAACATCTACAAGGACTTCCTCAGACCGGACGCCTCGCCCGAACACGAGGCGAAGGTCTCCAAGCTCGCATCGCTCCTCGTCAAGGTCGGCGCCCTCGTTTTCGTCCTGACCATGGACAAAACGGTCGCCATCAACTTCCAGCTGCTCGGTGGCATCTGGATCCTGCAGACCGTGCCCGCGCTCGTGGGCGGGCTCTTCACCCGCTGGTGCCACCGCTGGGCGCTGCTCGCGGGCTGGGCCGTCGGCATGACGTACGGGACGTGGCGGGCGTACGACACCCCGAGCGCCACCCAGGATCACTTCGGGAACACCAACCTCATCCCGTTCATCGGCGAGAAGGGGTACATCGGACTCACGGCGTTCGTTCTCAATGTGATCGTCGTCATCGTCGCCACGTTCGTCCTGAAGGCCCTGAAGGCACCCGACGGGGCCGACCAGACGAAGCCGTCGGACTACACGGCCGACGCCGGCGACCCGGGCGTCCGCACGGACCTCCCCCCGGCCACCGTGGGAGCCCCCGGCGGGCACTGACCCACCCCCCTCCACCCGAGGGCCGTCACACCCCCGCCAGGGGGCGTGACGGCCCTTTCCGCTTGCCCTCCAGGAGCCCTCCGATAGCACATTCCGCGACCGGCCCATGACGGGACGACACAACATGTGGGGGCGCGTACGGGGCCCGGCACTAGATGTATGCTCATCCTCGCTGTCGTCGCAGGGGAATCCGGTGGAAATCCGGAACTGTCCCGCAACGGTGTATGTGTGCGCATATACCCAGCGCACCCGAAGTCCGAGGACCTGCCGGCAGCAGCGTCCGCCACCGAGCCTGCCCTGGGCTCGGCTATGGGCGTTGAATTCGTCCGGGCCCCGCGGGTTGGGCCGACGGGACGCCTACGCGTCATGCCCCGGTGCAAGCGGCATGCCCGTACGCGACCGTCGCGCTCTCCCGCCCGGCCCACCCCAGCCGAGCGAGGGAGAGCCACACGTGACCATCGCGCCCGCCGATCCGGTCTCAGAGAACGCGGAAGCGACCGGCGGTCCCGGGACCGCGCTGCTGCGCACCCTGACCGATCTCACCGCAGACCTTCCCGCCACCGACCCGGGCAAGGTCGCCGCCGCCGCGCTGCGCGGCCGCAGCGCCGCCTCGGACGAGGCGGAGCTGCGCTCCCTCGCCACCGAGGCCGCCGCCGGCCTGATCGCCGAGGAGCCGGAGTACTCCCGCCTCGCCGCCCGGCTGCTCACCCTCGCCATCGCCGACGAGGCGGCCGGCCAGGGCGCGACGTCCTTCTCCGCCTCGGTGGCCGTCGGCCACCGCGAGGGCCTCATCGCGGACGAGACCGCCGCCTTCGTGGCCAAGCACGCCGCGCGCCTGGACGAGCTGGTCGAGAAGGCCCTCGTCGACGGCGCCGACGACCGCTTCGGCTACTTCGGCCTGCGCACCCTGCACAGCCGCTACCTGCTGCGCCACCCGATCCACCGCGACGTGATCGAGACCCCGCAGCACTTCCTGCTGCGCGTGGCCTGCGGCCTGGCCGAGGACCACTCCGAGCGGGCGCTGGAGGACGTCGCGGAGCTGTACCGCCTGACGAGCACGCTCTCCTACCTGCCGTCCTCCCCCACGCTCTTCAACTCCGGCACGCGCCACCCCCAGATGTCGTCCTGCTACCTGCTGGACTCCCCGCTGGACGAGCTGGACTCGATCTACGACCGCTACCACCAGGTGGCGCGCCTGTCGAAGCACGCGGGCGGCATCGGCCTGTCGTACTCGCGCATCCGCTCCCGCGGCTCGCTGATCCGCGGCACCAACGGCCACTCCAACGGCATCGTGCCGTTCCTGCGCACCCTCGACGCCTCCGTCGCCGCCGTCAACCAGGGCGGCCGGCGCAAGGGCGCGGCCTGCGTCTACCTGGAGACCTGGCACGCGGACATCGAGGAGTTCCTGGAGCTCCGCGACAACACCGGTGAGGAGGCCCGCCGCACCCACAACCTCAACATCGCGCACTGGATCCCGGACGAGTTCATGCGCCGCGTCGAGGCCGACGCCGACTGGTCGCTCTTCTCCCCCGCCGACACCCCGGACCTGGTCGACCTCTACGGCGACGAGTTCGACGCCGCCTACCGCGCCTACGAGGCCGCCGGCAAGGCCGTCAAGCAGGTCCCGGCCCGCGTGCTGTACGCCCGCATGATGCGCACCCTCGCGCAGACCGGCAACGGCTGGATGACCTTCAAGGACGCCGCCAACCGCACGGCCAACCAGACGGCCGAGAAGGGCGCGGTCGTCCACTCCTCGAACCTCTGCACCGAGATCCTTGAGGTCACCGACGACGGCGAGACCGCGGTCTGCAACCTGGGCTCGGTCAACCTGGCCCAGCACCTGGGCGCCGACGGCGAGATGGACTGGGAGAAGCTCGACCGTACGGTCCGTACGGCCGTCACCTTCCTCGACCGCGTCGTGGACATCAACTTCTACCCGACCGAGCAGGCCGGCAGCTCCAACAGCCGCTGGCGCCCGGTGGGCCTGGGCCTGATGGGCCTGCAGGACGTCTTCTTCCGCCTGCGCCTGCCCTTCGACTCGGCCGAGGCGAAGGAGCTGTCGACCCGCATCTCCGAGCGGATCATGCTCGCGGCGTACGAGGCGTCCGCCGACCTCGCCGAGCGGCACGGCCCGCACCCGGCGTGGGAGGCCACCCGCACCGCCCGCGGCGTGCTGCACCCCGACCACTACCCGAACGCGGTGGCCGGCTGGGCGGACCGCTGGGAGGCGCTGCGCGCCCGCATCGCCGCCGTCGGCATGCGCAACTCGCTGCTGCTGGCGATCGCCCCGACGGCGACCATCGCCTCCATCGCGGGCGTCTACGAGTGCATCGAGCCGCAGGTCTCCAACCTCTTCAAGCGCGAGACCCTCTCGGGCGAGTTCCTGCAGGTCAACACCTACCTGGTGGACGACCTGAAGAAGCTCGGCGTGTGGGACCGCACCACCCGCGACGCGATGACCGACGCCAACGGCTCGATCCAGGACATGAAGTGGATCCCGCAGGAGGTGCGCGACCTCTACCGCACCGCCTGGGAGATCCCGCAGCGCGCCCTGATCGACATGGCCGCGGCCCGTACGCCGTACCTGGACCAGAGCCAGTCGCTGAACCTCTTCATGGCCTCGCCCACCATCGGCAAGCTCAGCTCGATGTACGCGTACGCCTGGAAGCAGGGCATCAAGACGACGTACTACCTGCGCTCCCGCCCGGCCACCCGGATCGCCCGCGCCGCGTCCGGCTCCGGCGCCCCCGCCGCCACCATCCCCGTGCAGCAGGCCGCGCCCGACGCGGACGCCATCGCCTGCTCCCTTGAGAACCCCGAGTCCTGCGAGGCTTGCCAGTAATGTCCACCGAACGCCAGAAGAACCTGCTCGACCCCGGCTTCGAGCTGACGCTGCGCCCCATGCGGTACCCGGACTTCTACGACCGCTACCGCGACGCGATCAAGAACACCTGGACCGTGGAGGAGGTCGACCTCCACTCCGACGTCGCCGACCTCGCCAAGCTGTCCCCGGGCGAGCAGCACATGATCGGCCGCCTGGTCGCGTTCTTCGCGACCGGCGACTCGATCGTGGCGAACAACCTCGTGCTGACGCTGTACAAGCACATCAACTCCCCCGAGGCGCGCCTCTACCTGTCGCGGCAGCTCTTCGAGGAGGCCGTGCACGTCCAGTTCTATCTGACGCTGCTCGACACCTACCTGCCCGACCCGGAGGAGCGCGCGGCCGCGTTCGACGCGGTGGAGAACATCCCCTCCATCCGCGACAAGGCGCAGTTCTGCTTCAAGTGGATCAACGAGGTCGAGAAGATCGACCGGCTGGAGACGAAGGCCGACCGCCGTCGCTTCCTGCTCAACCTGATCTGCTTCGCCGCGTGCATCGAGGGCCTGTTCTTCTACGGCGCCTTCGCCTACGTGTACTGGTTCCGCAGCCGCGGCCTGCTGCACGGCCTGGCGACCGGCACCAACTGGGTCTTCCGCGACGAGACCATGCACATGAACTTCGCGTTCGAGGTCGTGGACACCGTCCGCCAGGAGGAGCCCGAGCTCTTCGACGACGAGCTCCAGCAGCAGGTCACCGACATGCTGAAGGAGGCCGTGGAGGCGGAGCTGCAGTTCGGCCGCGACCTGTGCGGCGACGGCCTGCCGGGCATGAACACCGAGTCCATGCGCGAGTACCTCCAGTGCGTGGCCGACCAGCGCCTGCAGCGCCTGGGCTTCGCGCCGGTCTTCGGCTCGGAGAACCCGTTCTCCTTCATGGAGCTGCAGAACGTCCAGGAGCTGACCAACTTCTTCGAGCGCCGCGCGTCCGCGTACCAGGTGGCCGTCGAGGGCACGGTCGCGTTCGACGACGAGTTCTGAGCCGGGCGGGCTAATTCCGCCGGCACGTCGCATCGCGTGTCTCCCGTCCGGGAACCCACAGCGGGTCCGGACCGACGGGAGGCACGCGATGCCGCGTTTCATGATGATCGTCAAGGCGAGCGAGGACTCCGAGGGCGGCGTGCTGCCGACCCGGGAGCAGATCGCCGAGATGGGGCAGTACAACGACCAGCTGGCCGAGGCCGGGGCGTGGCTCACCGGCGACGGTCTGCACCCCACGTCCGACGGTGCGCGGGTGACGTACTCCGACGGCGCGCCCGTCGTCACGGAGGGGCCCTTCGGCCCGGCGAAGGACCAGGTCGCCGGCTTCTGGGTCATCCGGGCCGGGTCCATGGACGAGGCCCTGGAGTGGGCCCGGCGCATCCCCTTCCGGGAGGGCGAGGTCGAGGTGCGCCGGCTCTTCGAGGCCGACGACTTCCCCGCCTAGCCGTACGACGCGTGTGGGGGGCGCTCCCGCAGGAGCGCCCCCCACACGCGTGCTGCACGAGGGTCAGTCGTTGGCGACGACCGGGTAGCGCGGGGTGCCCTCCGCCATCTGGCGCAGCGCGTCCTTGCGGTCGCGCTTGGAGAGGCGGTCGATGTACAGGTAGCCGTACAGGTGGTCCGTCTCGTGCTGCAGGCAGCGGGCGAAGTAGCCGGTGCCCTCGACGGCGATCGGGTTGCCGTGCATGTCCTGGCCGCGGACGACCGCGTAGTCGGGGCGGGCCAGCGAGGCGTAGGCCGTCGGCACCGACAGGCAGCCCTCGTTGGAGTCGTCGAGGACGCGGCGGCCGGCCGGCAGCTCGTCGAGGACGGGGTTGACGACGTGGCCGACGTGGCGGACGCCCTCGTCGTCCGGGCAGTCGTAGACGAAGACCTTGAGGTCGACGCCGATCTGGTTGGCGGCCAGGCCCACGCCCTCCGCGGTGCGCTGGCTGGCGAACATGTCGTCGATCAGCTGGGCGAGCTCGTCGCCGAACTCCGTCACGTCCTTGCACTCCTTGTGCAGGACGGGGTTGCCGACGACCGTGATCGGCCGGGAGGTGCCGCGCTCACGGTGCGCGAGCTCACGCGCCTCGCAGTCCTCGGTGTCCACGACGAACTCGCCGGACTCCTTCGGCTCTTCGTTCACCGACTGCTCAGTGTCTTGCTGCGCCATGTCCGCCGTATGCCTCTCTCGCAACCCGAAAGCACTGTCCTGCCCTGAATCCATAGGGCCCCATACAGTGTAAGGGGCCCCTTGTCGGCCGCTCAGCAGACCTCTTCGAGATCGCGCCATTCACGGGTGTCGGGGCTGTCGGCGACCCAGCCGTCGAGCAGGCCGCGGACGAGCCCGGCGGGCGCCGCGATGCCGCACTCGCGCTCGGGCACCCACAGGGAGCCCGAGCCGGTGCCGGCGGTGCGGTGGCCCAGCGGGCCGGGATGGCCGGGCTCGCTGTGGTCGTGCGGGTCGAGGTGCTCGCCGTCGCCCTCGTCGCTGGGCATCCGGCTCTCCGAACACGTGCGGCACAGCAGGCGCACGGAGGAGGACCAGTCCTCGGCGGCGAAACCGGCGTCGGCCGCGAGCCGCTCCAGGGCGTCCCGGTCGGCCTCGGTGGCCGCCTCCAGGAGCACCACCCAGGTCGGGACGGGAGAGGGTGCCCACAGCTCGATCTCGTCGAAGACGGGGTAGGACGGCCCGGCGGCGGTGACGCGCTCGCCGTGCGGAACGCCGTCGTGCAGCACCACCTCGCCCCAGCGGCGGCCGGAGGACGGCAGCGGGATGGAGAGCACCTCGATCCGCGCCGGGTCCAGCCGGCGGCCCCAGACGACCTCGGCCTCGCCCTCCGGGGAGAGCCGCACCGCCGCACTGCCGAGCTCCATGCCGACGGGCTCGGCGGCCGGGCCGCCCTCGGCGGGCACCCGCAGCCCGTACGCCTGCCAGGCGCGGCGCGCCAGCGGCCAGTCCTGCAGGGCCGTGGCGGCGATGCCCACGTTCCACCAGTCCGGGGCGCCCGCCTCGCGGTCCAGCAGCGCCACGGCCCGCAGGCCCGCGGCCCGGGCCTGCTCCCAGTCGTGCCGGAACTTGTGCAACAGGGCCAGGTTGAACCAGGACTCGGACAGCCACGGCTCCATGTCGGCCGCGCGCGTGAGCAGCGCGCCCGCGTCCTCGTACCGGCCGTCCCCGATGAGCGTGAAGGCACGGTCGGTGGCCTGCCGCCACGAGGCGGAAGGCCGGTGCCGTACCCTGCCGAAGATCCTCACGATTCCCGCCTGCCGGTTTCTGCGTGCGACCACGCCGGATGGACCGGGTGACGGCCGCCGTCCGCGCGGACGGCGCCCCACCACTCCTCGACTCCGGGGAGCGGTGCCCACCACACCTCCTTGCCGAAGCGAGCGCGCACGACACCCCCCGTTTTCCGCATTCTCGCCATTCTCTGCGTCTCTTCGCATCCAACCATGCCCCTTCGGACGCCCGCTCATTACCCGTGGGTTCGGCGGGCCAGTCCCCCTTCGCCCGGTTTTCTCCGGGGGCTTTCGGGTGCTGCAGGGCGCTACGGGGGCGGAGGGGCGGGACGGCCGCGCGCGAGCACCGTGGCGAGCGCCTCCACCACCCGGGGCTCGTGGTCGTACGCGGTCGCCAGGCGCAGCCGCTCCAGCGCGCGCAGGGGGCCGCACGCCGGGTCGCCGGCGAGATCGTCGTAGGCGTTGACCGTGCGCACGATGCGGGCGGTGAGCGGCTGGTCGCGGTACGGGTCCGCCTGCCGCTCGACCA
The DNA here is from genome assembly GCF_020328095.1 of Streptomyces sichuanensis. Taxonomy (NCBI): domain Bacteria; kingdom Bacillati; phylum Actinomycetota; class Actinomycetes; order Kitasatosporales; family Streptomycetaceae; genus Streptomyces; species Streptomyces sichuanensis. The sequence goes on along the minus strand of NZ_JAIXMK010000049.1, from coordinate 14,778 downwards.
CCAGGGCGACCTCCGGGGCCACGCCGGTCTGGCGCACCACGGCGCCGCCCAGCAGGGCGATGCGGCGGCGCTGTTCGGCGGGCAGCGGCTCGGTCGCGCCGGCGGGCACGGGGTCGAGGAGGGAGAGCTGGCCGATGTCGTGCATCAGGGCCGCGTACTCCACGACGGTGAGGTCGGCGCCGGACAGGCCGAGCTCCCGGCCGACCGCCCGGCTGAGGGCGGCCACCCGGCGGGCGTGCCCGGCGGGGGTGTAGCCGGCGATCTCGGTGGTGCGGGCGAGGGAGGCGATGGTCTGGCGGCGGGTGGCCCGTACGGCCTCGTAGCGGTGGATGGAGAGCTGGGTGACGAGCAGGGGCAGGCAGAAGACCGGCAGCGCCCACAGGCCCGCGGCGGCCACGGCCAGGGCCATCACCGCGCCGGTGGCCCCGATCGCCGAGCCGACGCCGGGCAGGGTGCGCAGTTCCTCGCGCAGGGCGGCCCCGTAACCGCCGCCGTGGCGGGCGTGGGTGAGGGCGGCGGCAAGGACGGCGTCGCACAGGGCGGTGAGGGCGAGGAGGAGGAGCAGGAAGACCGCGTAGCAGGGGCTGTGGGCGGGCCAGCGGCCGAGGGCTCCGACGGTGTGCAGTGGCTGGAAGCAGACGGCGGCGAAGCCGGCGCCCAGGATGCGGCGGGCGAGCCGGTCCGGTGCGGGGGGCCGGCCCAGGGCGCCGGCCAGGGTGGCGCCGAGGACGACGGCGACGACCTGCGGCGCCCCGTGCGAGGTGGGCTCGCCGCCGACCTCGCCGAGCAGGGCGTAGGCGAGGGTGCCCGCGGAGCCGAGGGGCGCGGTCTCCCGGCCCCCGCCCGAGGGACGGGGCCGGCGCCGTGCGGCCTCGCCCAGGGCGATGAGCGTCCCGTAGGCCAGGGCGACGTGGGGCTGCTCGACGCCGCGCCAGGCGGTCCAGGCCAGGGCGGCGACGGCCGCCGCGCCGGCGACGGCGTACACGCCCCGCACGAGGGGCTCGCGGGTCATCCGCGGCCGCCCGGTCGTGCCTCGCCGGAGGCGGGCGAACCCGTGGAACAGTGATCAAGAGGGACGTTTCGGCTGGGGGTCGTACGGCCCGGCGGGCGCAGCGGGGAGAGCTCCGCCGCGCTCTCCGCGGGGCGCCAGCCGTGGCGGTCGAGCGCCCGGGAGAGCGCGGCCACCATCCGGGGGTCGAACTGGGATCCGGAGCAGCGCTGCAGCTCGGCCAGGGCGACGGGGACGGGGCGGGCGCGGCTGTAGCTGCGGGTGGAGGTCATGGCGTCGAAGGCGTCGGCGACGGCCACGACCCTGGCCGATTCGGGGATCTGACGTCCTGCCAGTCCGTAGGGGTAGCCGCTGCCGTCCAGGCGCTCGTGGTGGTGGAGGATCGCGGCGCGCGCCTCGTCGAGGAAGCCGATGCCGCGGACCATCTCGTGGCCGTACTCGGGGTGGAGCTCGATGGCGCGGCGCTCCTCGGGGGTGAGGGGCCCGTCCTTGCGCAGCACGCGGGTGGGGACGCCGAGCTTGCCGACGTCGTGCAGGGTGCCGGCGAAGCGGAGCGCTTCGAGGCGGTCGCCGCTGATGCCCAGCTCCCGGGCGATCAGCACGGAGGCGCGGCCGACGCGCTCGCTGTGGCCGCGGGTGTAGTGGTCCTTGAGGTCGACGGCCTGGACGAGCGCCCGGACGGTGGCCTGGTGCGCGGCGCGCTCGCGGCGGCAGCGGTCGAGGACCCAGGCGGTGACGGCCATGGGCAGCAGCACCAGCAGCGCGGCGGCGCGGCCGTGGGGGCCGTGCCACAGGACGGCGGTCAGCAGGGCGGTGGGGCCGTGGGCCAGGGGCGGCAGCAGCACCTCCGGCAGCGGGCGGCGCCAGGCGGTGCGCGGGGAGCGGCCCTCGGCGGTGACGAGCACGCCGCCGTCGAGCGCGGCGACGACCAGGGCGAGGACCAGCGCCGCGGCGAGGGCGGGAAGGACGGCGCGGGGGAAGACCGGCCCCGCGAGGACGCGCGGGGCGCCCAGCCCGTAGACGTACGAGGCGGCACCGGCGGCGAGGGAGAACTGCGCGGCGTGCCACAGCCGCCGCACCCCCGCCGGCTCCCGGCCGGGCCGGCCGGCGAGCCCGCCCGCCGCCGCGACCAGCGCGGCGGCGCCCGGCGGCAGCAGGAACGCTCCGGCGAGCAGCACCGGCACCGTCAGGGGACAGCGTGGCAGCCGCTCGCAGGCCGCGCAGACGCCGGCGAGGAGCACGACCGTGCCCCAGGGCACGGTGGTCGCCTCCCGCAGCGCGGGCACGGCGCACACCGCGGCGGCGAGTACGGCGCACGTGACGTACACGCGTGCCGCCGCCGGAAGTGCCCACATGGCGCGTCCTCCCCGACCCTCGACATGGCGTCTGGATGGGGAGAATAGGCTCAGCAGCCGCCGGAGAACGAGGCTCCGGGTATTGCACCGTCCGTTCGGGTGACGTTCCCCGTTACGGTGGTTTGGATCAGTGGTCAGTCCTGTTGCGCGGCGGCCTCCGCCGCCTTCGCCTCGGCCACCAGGTCCTGGTCGGGCACCGACTGCCCGGACCGGATGAGCTCGATGCGGCCCATGACCTTCGAGCGGAGGTCGGCCGGCACGTCGTCGTGACCGCAGCAGCGCTTGACGAGCTTCTTCACCGCCTGCTCCAGCCCGTACTTCTCCAGGCACGGGGAGCACTCGTCGATGTGCACCTCGAACTCGGCGCACTTGCCGTCGGGCATCTCGTGATCGAGGAACTCGTAGAGATGGTCGAGGACTTCAGAGCAGTCCGTCTCGTGCGGGTCTCCGCAGCTCATGAGTCCGAGCCTTTCCGATTGTGCGACTCGTCGGAACCGTTCGACGCGGGGGCGGCCCCGGCCGGGACCAGACCGCGCTCGCGGGCGTAGTCCTCCAGCAGTCCGCGCAGCTGACGACGGCCCCGGTGCAGCCGGGACATCACCGTGCCGATGGGCGTACCCATGATGTCCGCGATCTCCTTGTAGGCAAAGCCCTCGACGTCCGCGAGGTAGACCGCTATGCGGAACTCCTCGGGAATGGCCTGGAGGGCCTCCTTGACGTCGGAGTCGGGAAGGTGGTCGAGCGCCTGGGACTCTGCGGAGCGCAGACCCGTCGACATGTGCGACTCGGCGCGGGCGAGCTGCCAGTCCTCGATCTCCTCGGACGCGCTGCGCAGCGGCTCCCGCTGCTTCTTGCGGTACGAGTTGATGAAGGTGTTGGTCAGGATGCGGTACAGCCACGCCTTGAGGTTCGTGCCGTCCCGGAACTGGTGGAAGGACGCGTATGCCTTGGCGTACGTCTCCTGCACCAGGTCCTCGGCGTCGGCTGCGTTGCGCGTCATGCGCAGGGCGGCCGAGTACATCTGGTCGAGGAAGGTCAGGGCGTCGCGCTCGAAGCGCGCGTTGCGCTCCGCCGTCGTCTCGGCGGGCTCCCGCTTGCGGTTGTCGTCGGCCCCCGCGTCGGTCCCGGTAACCGGACCCACCTCCTCCAACACCACGGCGGCGCCCGGACCGGACCCGCTCGAATCGGAGAATAGACGACGTTCCGGTGCGCTCGCCGCTCCGGCCAGGGCCGACTGGGCCACACCCATGACCGCCCAACCGCGATCGGCCGAGTGCGGGCGGGACGGGCATGCGATCGAACCCATGCGGGGAGCTCCCATTCCTTCGTCTGTGCCGGTACATGACTACAGAGGGCACAACAGCAGCACCTCGTGGATCATTCCCGGCCGAACGGAAGTCGTTCTAGATCGACTTCAGCCAGGTCCGGACCGCGTAGGTGATCACTGCCAGCGCCTCCTCCTGGGTGACGTCCGCCTTCTTCGGCACCGCGAAGCCGTGGTCGGCGTGCGGCACCGCGACGGGTTCGGTGCCGGGCGGGAACTCCTCGGGGCGGCCGAACGGGTCGCGGGCGCCCTGCACCACGAGGGTGGGCAGGCCCGCGCCGGTCAGCTCGTCGGCCCGGGACTTCTCCGGCTTGCCCGGCGGGTGCAGCGGGAAGCTCAGCGCGAGCACGCCGGCCGCCCCGAGCTCCGCCGCCGTCCGGCAGGCCACCCGGGCCCCCGCGCTGCGTCCGCCCGCGACGACGGGCAGCCCGGGCGCCGCGAGCGCCGGCCACAGGGCGCGCCACGCCTCGTCCAGGGTCCGGGGTGCCGGGGCCACCCGCTTCCCGGCGACCCGCCACGGCTGTTCGACGAGCGCGACGCTCACCCCCGTCAGCGGCAGGTCGGCGGCCAGCGCCCGCAGGTCGCGCGCCTCCACCCCGCCGCCCGCGCCGTGCCCCAGGGCCAGCACGAGGCGGGCGCCGGGCGACAGGTACCAGTGGATGCGGGCGTCCCCGGCGGGGGTGGGCACGTCCTGCACGGTCTCCGCGATCTTTGTCGTCACCCGGCCCATCCTGCCGTGCGCGCGGACGGACGGCCGTCATACGGGGCCGCCGGCCGGGCCCGGTCGCGCGGGGCCCGTTCCCGCGCGTTCGTACAGGCCCGCCGTGCGGGCCCCGTCAGAAGAGCGTCGCCTCCTCCGGCGCCGCCAGTTCCGTCAGCAGTTCGGGCCCGTTGTTGCGCACGTCGCTGACCGCCGTGGCGACCGGGTACGCCCGGACGAGTCCCGAGGGCGGGGGCGCCAGCAGCTCCCGCAGCCGGGCCGGGTCCGTGCACGCCGGGTCCAGCCAGGCCGACCACTTCTCCGGGGGCAGGACCAGCGGCATCCGCGGGTGGATCTCCGCCAGTGACCGGGGGCCGTCGTCCCCGCCGGCCTCCTCCGCCCCGGCGAACGGCCCGGGATCCGCCTCGGTGGTGAGCACCGAGCACGTGGCCCACCAGGCCAGCGGATGGTCCGGCGGCAGCACCGGGTCGCGCCAGAACTCGTACACCCCGGCCAGCGCCATCACCGACCCGTCGGCCGGCGTGACGAAGTAGGGCTGCTTACGGCTCCGCTTGCGGCGGCCCTTCTCCTCCAGCTCCCGCTCCTGCGCCCCCGTGACCCACTCGTAGTAGCCGTCCGCCGGGAGCAGGCAGCGCCGCGCCTCGAAGGCCCGGCGGAAGGACGGCTTCTCGTGAACCGTCTCCGCCCGGGCATTGATCATCTTCGCCGCGCCCTCCGGGGACTTCGCCCACGACGGCACCAGTCCCCACCGCAGGACCCGCAGCTGACGAACCGGACGGCGGTCGGCGGCGTCTTTCAAGGGACGTTCGAGCACCGCGTGGACGCTCTTCGTCGGCGCCACGTTCCAGTCCGGAGCAAGCGTCTCCTCCGGTTCCCACTTCTCCACCCCGAAGAGCCCGGCCAGGTCCTCCGGCCTCCGGCTCGCCGCATATCGCCCGCACATGAGTTCCACACTGCCACGAAGACGCAAGGAGCGGCTCACAGATGGACAACAGCACCACCGCCACCGACCTCTGGAACCGCATCTTCGGCACCCAGCCCCACCCCTCGACGTGGCTCGTCGCCGGCACCGCCCTCGTCGCGCTCGCGGCCGTCGGCCCGTACGGCGTCTGGCGGATCACCCGCAACGCCGTCACCATCGCCCACGAGGGCGGCCACGCCCTGATGGCCCTGCTCAGCGGGCGGACCCTGGACGGCATCCGGCTGCACTCCGACACCTCCGGGCTGACCGTCTCGCGCGGCCGGCCGACCGGCCCCGGCATGATCCTCACCGCGGCCGCCGGCTACACCGCCCCCTCCCTGCTGGGCCTCGCGGGCGCCTGGCTGCTGGCCGCCGGGCACATCACCGCCCTGCTGTGGGGCGCCACGGCCCTCCTCGCCGCCATGCTGGTGATGATCCGCAACGCCTACGGCGCCCTGACCGTGGTGCTCGCCGGAGGCGCGTTCGTCGCCGTCTCCTGGCTCACCGGGCCCGCGGTGCAGGCGGCGTTCGCCTACGGCGTCGTGTGGTTCCTGCTCCTGGGCGGCATACGGCCCGCCTTCGAGCTGCAGCGCAAGCGCCGGCACGGCGGCGCCCCGGACTCCGACGCCGACCAGCTCGCCCGGCTGACGAACCTCCCCGCGACGGTGTGGCTGGTGCTCTTCCACATCGTGTCGCTGACCTCCCTGACCGGCGGCGGCCGGTGGCTGTTCGGCCTGTGACGGGCCGGGCCATGCCCTTCGCGGAGCCGACCACCGAGAGAACCTCAGTAAGGTAAGGGCATGACCGAGAGCCCCGCGCACCCCGATCTCTGGCCCGCCCCCCTCGCGACAGGGGCCGTCGACGCGACGGTCACCGTGCCCGGATCGAAGTCGGTCACCAACAGGGCCCTCGTGCTGGCCGCCCTGGCCGCCGAGCCCGGCTGGGTGCGCCGCCCGCTCCGCTCCCGCGACACCGTGCTGATGGCCGAGGCGCTGCGCGCCATGGGCGTCGGCATCGAGGAGACGGTGTCGTCCAGTTCCTCCGTCACGGGCGGCCCGGACACCACGGGCGAGGCGTGGCGCGTCATCCCGGCCCGGCTGCACGGCCCGGCCACCGTCGACGTCGGCAACGCTGGCACCGTCATGCGCTTCCTGCCGCCCGTCGCCGCACTGGCCGACGGCCCCGTCCGCTTCGACGGCGACCCCCGCAGCTACGAGCGTCCCCTGCACGGCGTGATCGACGCGCTGCGCGCGCTGGGCGCCCGCATCGACGACAACGACCGCGGCGCCCTCCCGCTCACCGTGCACGGCGCCGGGGCGCTGGACGGCGGCCCGGTCGAGATCGACGCCTCCTCGTCCTCCCAGTTCGTCAGCGCCCTGCTGCTGTCCGGCCCGCGCTTCAACCAGGGCGTCGAGGTCCGGCACGTCGGCTCCGCCCTGCCGTCGCTGCCCCACATCCGGATGACCGTGGACATGCTGCGGGCGGCCGGCGCCCAGGTCGACACCCCCGAGTCCGGCGGCGAGCCCGACGTCTGGCGGGTCTCCCCCAGCGCCCTCCTCGGCCGCGACCTGGTCGTCGAGCCCGACCTGTCCAACGCCGCGCCCTTCCTGGCCGCGGCCCTGGTCACCGGCGGCAAGGTCACCATCCCCGACTGGCCCGAGCGCACCACCCAGCCGGGCGACGCGCTGCGCGAGATCTTCACCGCCATGGGCGGCCGCTGCGAGCTCACCGACGCCGGCCTGACCTTCACCGGCACCGGCCGCATCACCGGCATCGACGCCGACCTTCACGAGGTCGGCGAGCTGACCCCGGTCATCGCGGCCGTCGCGGCCCTGGCCGAGACCGAGTCCGTCCTGCGCGGCATCGCCCACCTGCGGCTGCACGAGACCGACCGGCTGGCCGCCCTGGCCAAGGAGATCAACGAGCTCGGCGGCGACGTCACCGAGACCGAGGACGGCCTGCGCATCCGCCCGCGCACCCTGCACGGCGGCGTCTTCCACACCTACGAGGACCACCGGCTGGCCACCGCCGCCGCCGTCATCGGCCTCGCCGTCGACGGCGTCCAGGTGGAGAACGTGGCCACCACGGCCAAGACCCTGCCCGACTTCCCGGAGCTGTGGACCGGGATGCTCGGCTCCGTCGCGGGGGCGACGACGGCGCCGAGAAGCTGAGAGACCCTGGAAGCACCATGCGCCGCTACGGCAAGCACACCGACGAGGACGACGTCCGCGTCCGCCCCAACCGCAAGGGCAACCGCCCGCGCACGACCATCCGGCCCAAGCACGAGGACGCCGCCGAGGGCTTCGTGCTGACCGTGGACCGCGGCCGGCTGACCGTCCTCGTCGACGACCGGCCCGTCGTCGCGATGAAGGCCCGCGAGCTCGGCCGCAAGAGCGCCGTCGTCGGCGACCGCGTCGCGGTCGTCGGCGACCTCAGCGGCGCCAAGGACACCCTCGCCCGCATCGTGCGGGTCGAGGAGCGCAGCTCGGTGCTGCGCCGGACGGCCGACGACGACGACCCGTACGAGCGGGTGGTCGTCGCCAACGCCGACCAGCTGGCGATCGTCACCGCGCTCGCCGACCCCGAGCCGCGCCCGCGCCTGATCGACCGCTGCCTGGTCGCGGCGTACGACGCGGGGCTGGAGCCGCTGCTGGTGCTGACCAAGTCGGACCTGGCGTCGGCGGACACGCTCATGGAGTCCTACGGCTCCCTGGGCATCCGCTACGTGGTCACCAGCCGCGAGGAGCTGGCCGAGGGCGCCGCCGCCCGCCGCGTCCGCGAGCAGCTGGAGGGCCGGATCACCGCGTTCGTCGGGCACTCCGGCGTCGGCAAGACCACGCTCGTCAACGCGCTCGTGGAGCGGCAGCGGGCCACCGGCCACGTCAACGCCGTCACCGGGCGCGGCCGGCACACCACCACCTCGGCGCTGGCGCTGCCGCTGCCGGAGGGCACGGGCTGGGTCATCGACACCCCGGGCGTGCGGTCCTTCGGGCTGCACCACGTGGACCCCTCGCGGGTCATCCACGCCTTCCCCGACCTGGAGCCCGGCACGGAGGGCTGCCCGCGCGCGTGCAGCCACGACGAGCAGGACTGCGCGCTGGACCAGTGGGTCGCGGACGGCCACGCCGACCCGCAGCGCCTCTACTCGCTGCGCCGGCTGCTGGCGACCCGGGAGCGGCGCGAAGGCGACTGATCGCCTACGTTTGCGAACGGCCCCGGGCGGCAAGGGCATGAAGAGCGCCGGGGCCGGCGGGCGTCCGCGAACGGGAGGCAATGTGATGGCGTGGCTGCTGGTCGTCGTCGCCGGACTTCTGGAAACCGGCTTCGCCGTCTGTCTCAAGCTCTCGCACGGCTTCACCCGGCTGTGGCCCACGATCGCCTTCGCCTGCTTCGCGCTCGGCAGCTTCGGCCTGCTGACCCTCTCCCTGCGCAAGCTCGACGTCGGGCCGGCCTACGCCGTCTGGACGGGCATCGGCGCGGCCGGCACCGCGATCTACGGCATGGTCTTCCTGGACGACCTGGTCTCCACGCTCAAGCTGGTCTCCATCGCCCTCGTGATCGTCGGGGTCATCGGGCTGCAGCTGTCGGGCTCGGCGCACTGACCCCCGGGTGAGCCCGGCCGCTCACGCCGGCGTGTGGCGCAGCAGTGCGCGCACCAGGCGGGCGACCTCCCGCGCCGCCTCCTCGTCGGTGGCGGCCGGGGCGACGACGTAGGAGAGCGTCAGCCGCACCGCTGCCTCACAGGCCCTCAGCACGCCGTCGCCCGGCCCGTCCTGCGGGGGTACGGAGCTGCCGATGGCGGCCGCCGCGCTGTCGCGTATCCGCTCGGCCAGCAGCCCGGGCGTGGGGCCGCGGAGCGGCCGGCCGTCGCGCGGGGCGCGCGGGGGCGGGACAGGGGGCGCGGCGGCGGGCGGGAGCCGGTCCCCGCGGCAGCCGGTGAGCGCCGCCCGTACGAAGGGGTTGGCGCGCGCCGTGCGCAGGGTCCACAGGGCGGCCGCGGCGCAGCAGTCGCCGGCGTCGCCGGCGGCGGCGGCCTCGGCGAGGGAGCGTTCCGCCCCGGTGAGGAAGGCGTCGGTCTCGCGGCGCACCAGGGCGCGGGCGAGTCCGTCCTTGCTGCCGAATTCGTTGTAGAGGGTCTGCCGGGACACCCCGGCCGCCGCGGCGACGTCGACCATCCGGACCCCGTGCCAGGGCCGGGCGCCGAGCGCTGTGAACGCCGCGTCCAGTAAGAGTTCTCGTGCCGCGGGCATCGTCGCCTCCCCGGCCGTACGGCCGCACGACGGATGTGGCGTTGTGGCCAGGCCACAGGATTGACGCACCGCCAGACGCTGTCAAGGGCGTCGGCAGGTCGCGCCGCGCGTGACCGCGTGGCCGCGGGTAGTGTGCGTGGCATGTCCGACTACCACGATGATCTGCGACTGGCCCACGTCCTGGCCGACGCCGCCGACGCGGCCACCATGGACCGGTTCAAGGCCCTCGACCTGAAGGTCGAGACCAAACCGGACATGACTCCGGTGAGCGAGGCCGACAAGGCCGCCGAGGAGCTGATCCGTGGTCATCTGCACCGCGCCCGGCCCCGCGACGCCGTGCTGGGCGAGGAGTTCGGCAGCGAGGGCATGGGCCCGCGCCGCTGGGTGATCGACCCGATCGACGGTACGAAGAACTACGTGCGCGGGGTTCCGGTGTGGGCCACGCTGATCTCGCTGATGGTGCAGGCCGAGGGCGGCTTCCAGCCCGTGGTCGGCGTGGTGTCGGCGCCGGCGCTGGGGCGCCGCTGGTGGGCGGCGAAGGATTCGGGTGCGTACACCGGCCGGAGCCTGACGTCGGCGTCGCGGCTGCAGGTCTCGCGGGTGGGCCGGATCGACGACGCCTCCTTCGCGTACTCCTCGCTGACGGGCTGGGAGGAGCGCGGGATGCTGCCGGGCTTCCTGGACCTGACGCGCGACTGCTGGCGGACGCGCGGCTACGGGGACTTCTGGCCGTACATGATGGTGGCCGAGGGATCGGTGGACATCTGTGCGGAGCCGGAGCTGTCGCTGTGGGACATGGCGGCGAACGTGGTCATCGTCGAGGAGGCGGGCGGCCGCTTCACCGGTCTGGACGGCCGGCCGGGTCCGCACAGCGGGAACGCCGCCGCGTCCAACGGGCTGCTGCACGACGAGCTGTTGAGCTATCTACGGCAGTAACGGCCTTAAACCTACCAGGCCGTCGTAAAAATTCGGCAAAATCCAGCCCTCCCCAGACCTTGTTCCGTCCGGCACGGCATGCCACGCTGACAGTCCCGACGCTTGTGAACTTGTGAACCCCCGGCGTTCCGCCCTGGGGTGGAGTTCATTCTTCCGGGACTGTTCCGCAGTCCACCAAGGAGGTGGCTTACGGCCATGCTCGTCCGCGACGCCATGAGCACGGTGGTCCTCACCATCGGCCCGGCACACACCCTCCGGCAGGCCGCACGGCTGATGTCCGCGCGCAGGGTCGGTGCGGCGGTCGTCCTCGACCCCGACACCTGCGGGCTCGGCATCCTCACCGAGCGCGACATACTCAACGCGGTCGGGGCGGGGCAGGACCCCGACCGCGAGACCGCCCACGGCCACACCACCACGGACGTGGTCTTCGCCGCCCCCGAGTGGACCCTGGAGGAGGCCGCCGCGGCCATGTCGCGCGGCGAGTTCCGGCATCTGGTCGTCCTCGACGAGCACGAGCCCGTGGGCGTGGTGTCGGTGCGCGACATCATCCGCTGCTGGCTGCCGGCCCGGGAGCGGGCGGGCGCCGTTCCCGTGTGAGAACGGCCCGGACAGGCCGGAGAGGCCGGAGCCCCATGGCGTCCGGCCTCTCCGGTTCGTACGGCAAGCGTCCAGTGGCCGATCAGCCGCGCAGGGCCTGGACCGCGGCGTCGAGCCGCTTGCCGTAGTCGGGGTCCGCCTGGCGGAAGTTGGCCACGGCCCGCTCGACGATGTCGTCGCGCGAGACCTTGGCGATGAAGCCCGCCAGGTTGGCGATCAGACGCTCCTTCTCCTCCTCCGACATCAGCCGGTAGAGGTTGCCCGCCTGGACGAAGTCGTTGTCCTCGGCGTGCGAGGGCGCCTCGGTGTTGCCCGTCATCCCGGTCACCGGGAGCGGCTGCCACAGCGGGCGGCCGGTCTCGACGGGGCCGCCGAAGCTGTTGGGCTCGTAGTTCTTGGCGCGGCCGTGGCGGCCGTCGTAGGCGTGGCCGTCACGGTTGTTCGTACGGGCCACGGTGGCGTGCGGGCGGTTCACCGGCAGGTGGTCGGCGTTGATGCCGACGCGGTAGCGGTGGGCGTCGCCGTAGGCGAACAGCCGGCCCTGCAGCATCTTGTCGGGGGACGGGCCGATGCCCGGCACAAAGTGCGCCGGCGAGAAGATGGCCTGCTCGACCTCGGCGAAGATGTTGTCGGGGTTGCGGTTGAGCTCCAGCTTGCCGATCTCGATCGGCGGGTAGTCCTCGTGCGGCCACACCTTGGTGAGGTCGAACGGGTTGAAGCGGTAGTTCGCCGCCTCGTCCGCCGGCATGATCTGCACCTGCACGGTCCAGCTCGGGAAGTCGCCGCGCTCGATGGCCTCGCGCAGGTCGCGCTGGTGACTGTCCGGGTCCATGCCCGAGACCTGCACGGCCTCGTCGACCGTGAGGTTCTTGATGCCCTGGTCGGTCTTGAAGTGGTACTTGACCCAGAAGACCTCGCCGGCCTCGTTGTTCCACTGGTAGGTGTGGGAGCCGTAGCCGTTCATGTGGCGGTACGAGGCCGGGATGCCGCGGTCGCCGAAGAGCCAGGTCACCTGGTGGGTGGCCTCGGGCGACAGGCCCCAGAAGTCCCAGACGTTGTCCGCCTCCTGCGAACCGGTGTACGGGTCGCGCTTCTGGGTGTGGATGAAGTCGGGGAACTTGATGGCGTCCTTGATGAAGAACACCGGGGTGTTGTTGCCGACGAGGTCGTAGTTGCCCTCTTCGGTGTAGAACTTCAGCGCGAAGCCGCGGGGGTCGCGCACGGCGTCCGCCGAGCCGAGGTTGCCGGCGACGGTGGAGAAGCGCAGGAACGTCTCCGTCTGCTTGCCGACCTCGGAGAGGAACGCCGCCCGGGTCCAGCGGCTGACGTCCGCGGTCACCGTGAAGGTGCCGTAGGCGCCGGCGCCGCGGGCGTGCACGATGCGCTCCGGGATGCGCTCGCGGTTGAAGTGCGCGAGCTTCTCCAGCAGCAGCTGGTCCTGCACGAGGACGGGGCCGCCCAGACCCGCGGTCTCGCTGTTCTGGTTGTCCGCGACCGGAGCACCGGACTCCGTGGTCAGCGGGCCCGCCGCCGTTGCCGCCTGGCCGTTCGTCGTCACGTACGCCTCCGTCGTCAGATCCGTCTTCGTGGCCCGAGGCGCAGATTCCGCGTCTCGAACCGGTTTCGATCCTACATTGGACTTTGTCTAAGTCAAGATGAGTGAGTCATCGATATCGATTCCATGGATGGACAAGGGCCGCTGCTACGCTGGTCCTATCTGACTGATAGGTGAATGGCATGAGTGACCTGCTGGAACGGCTCCGCGGCCGGGGCTGGCGACTGACCGCGCAGCGGCGCGTCGTCGCCGAAGTCCTGGACGGCGACCACGTCCACTACACCGCCGACGAGGTGCACGCGAAGGCGGCCGACCTGCTGCCCGAGATCTCGCGCGCGACGGTGTACAACACCCTCGGGGAGCTCGTCTCGCTGGGCGAGGTCCTGGAGGTGAGCACGGACGGGCGCGCCAAGCGCTACGACCCCAACGCGCACCACGCGCACCAGCACCTGGTGTGCTCGCGGTGCGGCACGATCCGCGACGTGCACCCCGCGGGCGATCTCCTGGCCGGGCTCCCCGCCGAGGAGCGCTTCGGCTTCCAGGTCTCGGCGGTCGAGGTCACCTACCGCGGGATCTGCCCCAGCTGCAGCACGGCGTGAGCCCTGGCCGCCAGGCTGCGGCGACACCGCAGACGTACGACAAAGGCCCGGATCCTGAAGGATCCGGGCCTTGTGCAGAGTAGCGGGGACAGGATTTGAACCTGCGACCTCTGGGTTATGAGCCCAGCGAGCTACCGAGCTGCTCCACCCCGCGTCGGTGACACCACCCTAACCCGTCCGTGACCCCAGGGGCAAATCCCTTTACACGGCCGCTTACGCCGGGCCCCTCCGGCCGCCCGCAGGCCCGTGCCGCGGCTACGCGCTGAGCTCCTGCTGCAGTGCGTCCCGCAGCCGGGCCGCCCGCTCGGCGACCTCCGGCGGGCCCAGCTCGACCGCCCGTGCGCACCACATCTGGCCCTCGGCCAGGCCGCCGCGGCGCGCGGCGAGCAGGGCGAGCCGCAGCGCGGCGCGGCCGTGCCCGGCCTCGGCGGCCCGGGCCCACCACATCGCGGCCTCCGGCTCGCTGCCCTCGCGGGCGAGCAGCAGGCCGAGGTTGAAGGCGCCGTTGCGGCTGCCGGCCTCGGCGGCCTCGCGGTACCAGTGGGCCGCGGCGGCCAGGTCGCCGCGCTCGGCGACCAGCATCCCCAGGCGCACCTGGGCACGCCGGTGGCCGTGGCGGGCGGCCCGTTCGTACCACTCCTCGCACTCGAAGCGGGTGTCCTCGTCGCGGTCGAGCAGCGCGCCCAGCCGGAAGGCGGCCTCGGGGCTGCCACCGCGCACGGCGACCCGCAGGTGGCGCTCGGCCGCCTCCACGTCGTCGGCCCCGCCGTCGCGCAGCAGCACCATGGCGACCTGCAGCGCCGCGTCGGTGTGCCCGGCGACGGCGGCGCGCTCGTACCACTGGAAGGCCAGCTGCTCCTCGCCGCGCTCGGCGTAGAGGATGCCCAGGTTGAAGGCGGCGTCCACGCTGCCGGCCTCGGCGGCCTTGGAGAACCACGGCTCGGCGCCCGCGGAGTCGCCGCCCTGGAGGAGGAGCACGGCCAGCGCGTTCGCGGCCTCCCGGTGGCCCGCGTAGGCGGCCCGGCGGTACCACTGCTCGGCCTGGGCGGTGCGGCCTTGTTCGGCGCAGAGCAGGGCGAGGTTGTACGCGCCGTTGACGTCGCCGGCGTCCAGGGCGGTGCGGTACCAGCGCTCGGCCTGCTGGGGTTCTCCGCGGTCGGCGTGCAGGGCGCCCAGGGCGTTGGCGGCGTTGCCGTCGCCCTCCTGGGCGGCGCGGCGCCACCAGACGGCCGCGCTGTCGCTGTCGCCCGCGTCGCGCAGCAGGAAGCCGAGGGCGCAGGCCGCGCGCGGCTCGCCGTCCTTGGCGGAGGTCAGGTACCAGCGGGCGGCCTCCTGCGTCTCCCCGCGCCCCTCCAGCAGGGTGCCCAGGTGCAGGGCGGCGCGCCGGTGGCCGCGGGCGGCGGCCTGGCGGTACCACTGCTCGGCCTCGCCGGCCGGGCCGTCCTGGCGGCGGCCGCCCGCGGCGGCGGCG